>JBDTEK010000123.1:0-8322 GCA_039922575.1 Ginsengibacter sp. | reverse complement strand
AATGGTTTGATTTCAGCGGGCTACGCTTTTAAACAAGAAAGCTTTTCTATCTCGTTTAGATTAAAACATTTTAAAATTGCTTATATCAACGATAATAACCTGGTGATTAACGATGTTAAAATATCGAAAAGTACAATCTTTAACGGAAAAATATATTCGGGTTTTGTATTTGATTTTTAATAAAAAATTGAATAGCTAACTTTTCTCTTTTATTTAAAAAGAAATTGGAATAAGTCTATGCATCGATACCTATCGAAGAGGATTTTTTTTGAAAAAATATTTTTCTCTCCTAAATAAAATAAGCCGGTATTATTACCGGCTCATTTTCAAAATCTCATTTCAATAAAAATATTTATTATACTTACTGATTTTAAATTTTTTCAGAATAAAAATATTATTTCTGCTTTATTAATCATAAGTCACTTTTAAAAGTGTTCCATCTCCCATAGAAGTTATATACCAGCTATGGTTATTTATCTGCTTAAGGCCTACAGGCATATTAAGGCCACCCAACAAAACTGTCGTTGAGCTTCCATTTGCTAACATGAACGATCCGGTGTTCGGATTAAAGCCAGTAGCACCAAATGAGCCAAAATGCAATACCACGTGGCCGTAAATATTTCCATCCTCTATTGAAACGAGTGTAGTAAAGCCACTCTGGTAAATTGATACATTTCCCCATAATGAAACTTTATAAATTACCGCCTTCCCCTCAAGAAAAGGGAAACCTGTTAAAGTAGTTACTAAAAAATCGTGCCCGTCGAAGATAATACCTGTTGGCACGCGCTGTATGTGTGGGGGGCCTACAGGAGTAGGATTGTCAAAGTCTGGCAGCTTTGCTAGTATAGAATAGTTACCAGCGCTTTTACGGTGAATGATTGCATTGGCGCCGGCATCTGTAATATAGATATCGCCATCAGGGCCTTTGGCAAGATTGTACGGATGACTATCATTCGGCACAACAATATTCAGAGTGCGAACGAACTTGCCTATATCTTCAAAAGCCAATGTGGATGCATCTATTGCTTTATCGCCAGGGCGGAAGGAAGATACATTCGCTTTGTACATATAATCTCCTGCGAGGATGTACATTGTTCCATTGTCTAAAAGAAGGTGAGCAGGGCCTTCTGTTTCTCCGGATTGTTCATTTGCTATTGAAGAGAGGTTTACAATAGCATCGTACTTTGTTCCATTTGGTTTAACGATAATCACTTTACCATCGTTATGTGCAGTACCGGTTTCCGCTATCCAGATGTTGCCCATTCTATCCGTCTCAATTCCCATAGGAGTCGCCAGCCCCGTGGCTATAGTGCTTACTTTAACCGTAGGGTTTTCCGCGCCTTTTCGGCATCCCGCGAAAAAGAAAAGTAACATAATGCATGTTAGCTTCAGAAGGCCTGTTTTCAGCCGGGCACGCTGTTGTAGTAAAATTTTCATGTGTTTAAAATTTTAAGTTTAAAAAAATATATGCATACGACTAATAGCTCATGAAAGGGATTGGAAGTGTGTAGGTGCGCTTCAACGGTTAGAGGGCAAAGGTAATTATATGAATTAATATTATTTTATTTATTTTTAATGTATTTTTTGGAAAGTGTTTCCAATAATCGAATGAGGTCCGAGAAATTGGTTGCCTGCCTTAGCTCTGAACTAAAGATCGTCAATGTTACAAGATGGTATTCTACTGCCGCAATAGCCGTTGGGATTGTTTTTTATGTGCGGTTTTATTCTATTTGAAACTTTGGATTTCATTTTTGCAATGAATTAATTTTCCATCATTGTACTGGCAGTATGCAATTGAATATTCTGATGGATAAAGATTGGCTTTCAAAGTGATTTTTCAGGCTTTAATTAAATTTTCGGGAGAATAGCTTATTTCATTTTATTTGTTAGCGCCAGTTTAGGGCTGTTACCTTTTCGTGTTTTATGTTTTCCAATTTTTGAAAGGTACCAGTGCCAGGTTTGAGTTGTAATACTTTTCTTCTCCTGTAATTTCTCTATCCACCCAAGGTGGAATAGTAAAATGTTCATCCTCACTTTTCAATTCTATTTCTGCCACAATGAGTCCGGTATTATTTCCCCGGTATTCATCTATTTCCCATGTTTTATTGTCAAAAGTTATTTTGTATCTGATTTTTGATAGTTCTGAAATTGGGAAATTATCCAATAATTCCCTTGCATCTTCAGTTGGTATTTCATATTCGTATTCCGAACGTGTAGCCCCAATTGGAAGTCCTTTTATCGTCAAAAATCCACTTTTTTCTGTTAGCCTTACCCTGATTGTTTTGTTTGGGTCTGTCAATAGATAACCTTGTATGTAAAGCTGCCCTTTAGGTTTGTCAACCTGTTGCCATTTAATGTGGTCAATCAAATATTTTCTTTCTATTTCTTTTCCCATGGTGAAGCCTTTCTATAATTTCCGACAATGCCGCATCTTTGCCAAAGTAGTGTGGAACTTATGGCAAGTGTTGCAATATAATTCCATTACTGTTTAAAAATGTGTTTTAAATAAACTTTCATATTTATGATTAGTTTGGAGCCGAAACGAATAGCATTCTTCTATAGCTTTGCTTTTTTGCATGAGAATAATATCCCTTCTCCCGGAAATCGTTACCGAATTTATAATAAAAAGTTCATTGTTACTATTATCGTCAGTGGCATGCTGTAAACAATAAATTAATCTTCATTTATCCGTAGGAAAGCCCTATGAAAAGTGGTTGTAAAATCCTTTGGACTCTCAATGTATTAAGTGAACTTTAAAGAACGATTGAATATCTCAAAGCAATTTTTCAAGTAACCAACTTGAAAAACAGAGCCAAAGCCAGCTACAACCATTTGTATTTTTTTATTAAATGTTCTTTTTGATTTCTGGCGACAGGAATATTTTCACCATTGGCCATTGTTAGCACCCCTTCATTTCTATTAAAGTGTTTTACATGATTGAGGTTGATGATGTATTGGCGATGAACACGCAGAAAATGCTCTTCTTCCAAAACCTCCTGAACATCTTTTAAAGTTTTGGAAATAAGAAAATGCCGGCTATCTGTAAGGATAAGGTTTGAATAATTGTTGCTGGCTTCTACATATACAATTTCATTAAGGTCAACAAAGTTTACCCCATGCTGACCGGGAATGGCAATTTTTGTAACAGCCTCCCCACGTAATTGTTTTTGCAACATAGTTAGTTGAGAAGAAGTGGGTGCAACAACCTTTTCAGCTTTTGATACTGCCTCTATCAGTTCTTTTGTATCAATAGGTTTCACTAAAAAATCCAGAGCATTAAAACGAAAGGCCTTTAATGCAAATTGATTATAAGCTGTTACAAAAACAAGACTGAAATTTGTATGAAGTACTTTCTCCAACATTTCAAATCCATTCATTACCGGCATCTCTATGTCAAGAAAAACTAAGTTGGGCTGAAGCATTTCAATACCACTCAAGGCATTGACAGTACTCGTGTAAGTACCCACCACCTTTACCTGAGGGCAATATTCTGATAATTGCCATTGCAAAAGTTTTACGCTGTCCTGCTCATCATCTATTATTATTACTTTTAGTGGCATTATATTGGGATTTGTAGTATGACTTGTGTACCGCATGGATCGCCATTCTCCTTTCGAAGGTCTGTAATCTGAACGGTTGTATTGGTATTGAATAACTGGTTAATGAGCGCAATACGCTCAGAAGTTATTTTCATACCGAATGATTTTCTTTTTATAGCTGATTTACTCTTAAGCTCTGCTGCTTTGGCCCGGCCGACACCATTGTCTGTAATGATAATTTTCAAAAGATCCTCTGTGTCACCCGATTCGATAACTATATCTATTTTGCCCCCGGTTTCTTTATGCATGAGCCCGTGCCAAATAGCATTCTCTACGTACGGTTGTATTAACAAAGGGGGTATTTCTAAATAAGAAATGTCAATATTCTGAGTAATGGTGTAATGCAGCTTTTCTTTGAAACGCATTGATTCCATTTCAATGTACAATCTTAATGACTCTAATTCTGATTGGAGTTCTACCTTTTCTTTACGTGAATTCTCCAGTACTAATCGTATCAATCTCGAAAACTTAGTAAGATATTCTGATGCCGCAACTGAATCTTTTTGTACTGTATATAACTTGATTGAGTTGAGACAATTAAAAATAAAATGCGGGTTCATTTGCGAACGCAATGCGGTCACTTCTATCTCTGATATCTTTCTCCTGAATTCTGCTTCTTTTTTTTGAGTTTCTAAGTGTTCATTTTTTAATTGGTTACTTAGATTAATTTGCTTTAAACGATTTCTGTATAACCAATAAAAAAAGCCTGCAATCAGCAATAGTATCAATGCTTTAAACCAAGCTGTTTGCCAGAAAGCAGGAACAACTTTGATGAACAAAGATTTTTCTTTACCCCACACACCATCAAGATTTGCTGTTTTTATTTTGAATGTGTAATTGCCCGGAGCAAGGTTGGCATAGGTTATAGAATTTTCTGAACCTAATTGTTGCCAGCCTTTATCTGCACCCTGCAGCATACAGGCATAAGCATTACGTTCGGGAGATAAAAAACTAAGCGCTGCAAATTCAAAGCTTATTTGGTTTTCGTCATGCTGTAATGTCAAAGTGTCCAAAGCATCTACATTTTTTGTGATGGCCAATTCTTTACCAAATATTTTAATGCTTGTAAAATGAAGAGGTGGTACTTCTTTTTTTGGATAAAGATCGCTTACGGGAAAACGATAAGAGTCGCTGATAAAAATGGAGTCATTAAATAAAGAAATTCTTTTAGAGATATAATCATCCTCAAAATATTCCAGTCTGATTCCATCCTGTTCATCAAAAAGCCTTGCAATTTTTTTTACAGGATCATAAAACCAAAGGCCATCAGCAGCCAATGCTATAATATTGCCATTTGAATCTTCATAAGCCCTCGTAATCAGATGCGCTATTTCAGGCACTATATATCGTTCACCGGAGTAACGATTGTAGCATGCCAAACCTGAATTGGTACTTATCCAAACATTTCCTTTCTTGTCTTCACATAAAGGCTGCATTCTAAGGTTCTTTGAAAATAACAAAATACGTTTCACCTTTCCTGTTAATGCATCTACTTTATTTAATACACTATCTACTTCATAATCACTGCCCGTCCATATTGTATTATTGCTGCCGCATGCTGCAGAATACACAGTATTGTTTGAAAGTGTCGTACTGTCTTTTGGATTGGATAGGTATTGAAAAAATTGCTTCGATTTAATATTATAGTTTATCAAGCCATGCCCTTCAGTAGTTATCCAGTAATTGCCTGCTTTATCAAGGTAGGCATTTCGATATCTTATACTATCAGTAGTAAATTTATTATGATTATTGATTGGTTCGCTAAAAGGAGTTAATGTATTTGTTTCTGTGTTTAGAAAAAATAACTTACCTGTTGGATTAGGAGGCAGTATATCTGTAACAGCTATTAAACAAGTATCGTTTCAAAGCGGAATGATAAAACGTACAGCTCCGATTCCCTTGACAGGTATTTTTATCCGGATAAATTTATTTATGCCGGTATTATATTTATAAAGATGCCCAATCTGAGTTCTGTCTTCAGTGCCATACCAAATGATGTTATTGGTTGCATCATGCCATTGGCAAAGCACTCTTTCATCTTTAGGTAAAATCTTATTATAGGTAAAACGGTTGACAGATGGGAGCAGAGCAACGAAACCACTTTTGTAATCCCAAAACCATTCTATGCCGTTTATTCCTTTTGCGTTGCGTTCTGTAACCGATAGATTTTCGTTATTATTTTTTTTATAAAGAAAAACTTTACCGTTTATTTTATCAAAGACTCTTATTTGCTGTTCATTAGGAAGCCATAATTGGCTATTATTTTTTGGAGAAACGAAAGAATGGTTTTCAATGTTTTTTTGACTTCCGGTTTTTTCAAAATTAAACTGAAGTAAGCTGTCATTTTTATAATTATATTTTATAAGTCCATTCCAGCCTGATAGCCAGACATGTTTTTTGTCTTTATCAAACGCCAATGTCATGTAATCCACATGGTCATTTTTTATTTTTTTATACACTGTAAAGTCAAATAATCCGGGATTAAATTTCAAAAAATATTTTCCGGTAATAAATAAATTTCCATCCTCAGATTCTTTTAAATCAATAAAATATGCATCGTCAAGATTCATCTTTTCACCTGTAAATGCCACCGTTGCAAAATGATTCTCTTTCCCTATAAATTGGTTATTCCGGGGATCAATCAAAAAAAGGCTGGATGCTCCTGAATAATTATATATCCATAAGCGCTGCCGGCTATCTTCAAATAAGGCATAGCCCTGGGGATGCAGTAAATATACAGGCGGCAATGGTATAAGCTTACATTTATAAGTATTTAAATCAAACCATATAATACCATAAGCACTTGCAAGCCACAAACCCTTTTTATGGCTCTTCGTAATCCCAAAAATATAATCATTGGGAAGGCTGGCAGTATCGCCTGCTATGGGTTTGAATATTCTAAAATGATAGCCGTCAAAACGTACGAGTCCCAGCTTTTGAATACTAAACCATACAAAGCCATCATCGGTTTGTACAAAAGCAGTAACAGGCCCTCTTGGTAAACCGTCTTTATAACCAAAGCTGCGAAAGTTAAGTGGTGGTGGGTTTGAATCGTATTTGGTAATGTAAATAGTTTTTTCTCCAGGCCCTGTTTTTGATTTATCTAAAGACTGACCAAAACAGGAATATGTTATGCAACATGCAATAATTATCAATGATATTCTTTTATGCACAACAATCATTTAATCGGTAAAATTAAGAGAGTTATCTATTCTTAAAAATAATTGATTGTGAATTGCCATTTATGAAGGGTAAGGAACATATATTTTTAGTAAAGTAAAAAGATGACGATGTTATGAACGCTCATAAGCTTTTATTACTGATTCTGCTCCTCTCGACTACATTAAATTAAAGCTGAATTTGCATTTCGGGTTCAATGCTCACTCAATAAAACTGCTGTTGCCTCAATATAATTGTTTCTCTACCATTACAGCGTAGGAAAAAAATATAGATGATTATAAGTTTGGAAAAGGTTCAAAAAAATTCGAAATCTTTTTAACGTCTATAGAATAATAAAGAAGTTAAAAGCAGACAATATTGAAGATCTAATATAATTATTTGAAGGTGTTGAAAATAAAATAATCTCTAGGTAATCAATAAAAAAATTAACCAAAAAAATTAATCATTCACCATTTAAATTTCTATTATGAAAAAGATGTACGTCTCATTAATTATAATGCTGCTTGCATTTTCAATTAACTCCAAGGCGCAACTCAATTATCTTTTTTCTGCAACTTCACGGACTTACGTTCCGGTAACAGGCGGCATCACTCCGCATCTTACAACAGACTATGCCGCATGGGCGCCGGAAGACGAAGGCTTCGCAGCAGTCCCTATCGGCTTTACATTTAAATACAACGACGAAAACTATACACAGGCAAATGTTGATGTAAATGGGTTTATTACTTTAGGAGGCACTTTGGATGTATTCTATAACTATCCATACTTCCGTAATAATCTTGCAACTGCGCCGCCTTATAATAAAAGGCCTGTTATTGCTGCATTCTGGGACGACCTACTGCTGCCTGATACATCCCATCTTGTGTATAAAACAACCGGGCGTGCACCTTTCAGAGTTTTTACTATTGAATGGAAAAAAGCCAAATGGGTGTATGAGTCATTAGCTCCTGTGCTTTCAATTGAACTGAAATTATATGAAACAGCGAACATCATAGAATTTCATTATAAAGATGAAGGCAGCTTACCCGATCCAAGATATTCTTACGCATCAATCGGGATTACTTCAGCATACGCTAACAGGGATTTTATATCGTTGCAAAACACTTCTTCTCATCCGAATATCAGCTTATTGAGAGCGAATGATTCACTACATGTTAAACCGGCAGATAACCAGGTGTACCGGTTTATCCCTTCATTTGTAAAAATGCCTGCCCCGTTGGAACCATCGTTAAGTTACACTAACAATAAAGTTTCATTCAAGTTACAATCAGGCGGATTCAATAGTTATGAATATGCCATTACACATTCACCAATACCGCCATCTTCGGGTACCAGAACTTTTTCTCCAAATGTTACCGTATCGTCATTATCTCCTCCTGAAACAACTTATTATATTTATGCACGCTCGAATTGGTTTGGTTGGTTTAACAGTCAATGGGCATGCGATTCGTTTACCACTGCTGTAGACCCTGTTGCTTTACCGTTCAAAGAAGATTTTGAAGATGTAATTTACCCCAAAGACTTTCGTAAGCAGGATTTCAGG
>JBDTEK010000122.1:0-14639 GCA_039922575.1 Ginsengibacter sp. | reverse complement strand
AATTATCCGTTCTACTAAGGTTTTCGTACTGTGGAAGGAATAAATTAGTAAGTTTTTTAAAGCTAAATGGGTCACCGTTTTGCCCCTTGCTCAGTATAGCTTTTTTAATTTGGATTTTATTTGAGTTCTATAATTATTTGAAAACAATAAAAATGCAAACGCCAAAAATCGAAGTAGTGATGATCCATCCTGATATTATTTTTCTTTTCTTATCAAAAAGAACCATTATTTTTCCATTCAAAAAACGAATTATATTTTGACTTCTACTACACTTTGTTTTGATTTTGGAAATACCAGGCTCAAATGTGGAGTATTTTCTATAGACCGCTTAACCGAAGTGTTGACGGTGACTGATGGAAATAAAGAAACAATTGAAAATTTACTGGATAAATACAAACCCGAAGACACCATTCTTTCTTCAGTTATTGATCATGATAAGGAAATAGAAAAATTATTAGCCCAAAGATCTTCTTTTATCAAACTGGATGCTTCTACTCAATTACCTTTTACCACTCCGGTAACTAAACCGGAAACTATGGGAGCCGACAGATTAGCATTAGCTGCATTTGCGGTACACTTTTATAAAGGACAAAATAACCTGATTATTTCATTGGGCTCCTGCATTACCTACAACTTCATTAATAAATACAATAGCTTCAATGGAGGAAGTATTTCACCAGGAATGGAAATGCGTTTTAAATCTTTAAATGCATACACGGCCAAACTTCCTTTGGTAAAGGTTGATTGGAATTTCCCCTTAATCGGCTACGACACGAATACCAATATTTTAAGTGGCGTTCTACTTGGAATGGCTGCGGAAATAGATGGAATTATCAATGAGTATAAAGAAAAATTCGAGAAATTTAACGTGCTTTTAACCGGTGGAGATACCGCCAATTTTGTGCACCACCTGAAAAACAAGATATTTGCCGACCCCTATCTGATCCTTAAAGGGCTATATGCAATCAGCAAATACAATCATGATATTAAAATATAAAATTACCTGCTTATTATTATCGGCTTTACCGTTGTTTTGCTTTGCACAGGAAAATTCTCCTTATTCCAGGTATGGAACGGGGAACCTTGTACCACAGGGAAATATTGCCAATCGAGCAATGGGCGGTATTTCTGCAGCAGTGTCTGACCCTACTACTGTTAATACGGTAAACCCGGCTTCTACCGGAAACTTAATTTATACCACACTCGATGTAGGTTTGGAATATGATGGTAGAGATTTGAAAAGTAAGAATCCATTAGGTTCCTATAAATCTAATAACGGAATTATTTCTTATCTGCAGGTAGGCCTCCCTTTATTGAATGGAAATAAAAAAGCACTGAAACACAACACTTCATGGGCGGTTACTTTCGGACTAAAACCCATTTCAAAAATAAATTATAAAATACAAAACTCATCGCGTAACTCTATTGACAGCATAGAAACTTTGTATGAAGGAACCGGTGGTATCAACGAAGCGTTTATTGGAACAGCAGTAAGGATCAAAAATTTTAGCATCGGCGTTTCCTCCGGGTATCTTTTTGGAGAAAAAGACTACAGCACACGTTTAATATTTAATAATGATTCTGTAAATTATAATAAAACCAATTACGAAACCCAAACAAGATTTGGAGGTATTTTTCTTAATGTAGGAGCGCAATATGCTATCAAAATAAAAGGTGGCCTCATCAGGTTGGGCGCCTACGGAAATTTGAAAAACCAATACAATGCCTCAAGAGATGACCTGAGAGAAACTTTTAATTATGATGCCAATGGCGCCACTGTAGCTATTGACAGCGTTTATCATAATACCGGGCAAAAAGGAAAAGTACAGTTACCAGCCACTTTTGGCGGAGGTTTTTCCATAGAAAAAGAACATGTATTATTTGGAGTGGATTATGAAACCACTCAATGGAATGATTACCGGTTTTTTGGCCAAAAAGACCTTGTAAAAAATAGCTGGACTGCAAAAGCAGGTGTACAATATTTTCCCGCAACTACAGGATCTACCGGATACTTTAATTTTGTAAAATACAGAGCCGGCGTATCATTCGGCAATGATTATATTAATGTGGACAATGATCTTCCTTTATATACAGTAAGCCTTGGAGGCGCTTTTCCGCTAAAGTTGAAACACAGTTTTTATGATCTTCAATATAGTGTAATGAATCTTGCGTTTGAATACGGAAAACGTGGAAATAAAAATAACAATATCACCGAAAATATTTATAAAATAAGCGTGGGTTTTTCATTAAGCGATGTTTGGTTCCGCAGACAAAAATATCAATAATTTTGCACTGAAAGTTGTTGATACAATTTTCAATATTATAATGAGATACAACTCACCACATAACTCTTTTTTATTTTTAGCAGCCCTTATTACAGGCTGCTTTTTTGTTTCATCGTGCGAGAATGATATAAAAGCGATCAATAATTTAACCAGTAAAAGAATTGGAATAGAACAGGCAAAAGGCGTTACCATTATTTATACAATTGGCGAAAAAACAAGTGCCCGCATTACTGCGCCTTTAATGTTGCGCCATCAGGAAGCAGTACCATTCGTAGAATTTACAAAAACCATTCATGCAGATTTTTTTGATGATAGCTTACGTGTGGAAAGCAAGATGAATGCACATTACGCAAAATATATGGAAACAGAAAGTAAAGTTTTTCTAAAAGACAGCGTCGTTGTTTTCAACACAAAAGGCGATACACTTTATTGCAATGAATTATATTGGGATAGAAACATTCCGGGACGCGAATTTTACACAGATAAGCCTGTAAGAATCCGAACACTTACCCAAATAATTGATGGAGATGGTTTAGATGCGCCCCAGGATTTCAAAAGCTGGCATATAATAAATGGCAGAGGAATCGTAAGAGTTCCTGCATCAGAATTTCCTCAATAATAAAGAACTTATCCGCAGGATAAAAAAATATTGAGTCCTGTTTTTACTGAAGTCGTAAATTCTTCTTCTTACCTTTCAATAAATAAAGTAAAATATGGAGTACCGGCGTTTGGGCAAATCAGGATTACAATTAAGCATTGTAAGTTTTGGGAGCTGGGTGAGTTTTCAAAAACAGATCAATGATAAAGTGGCAGATGAATTAATGGGCATCGCCTATGATAATGGAATCAATTTTTTTGATAATTCAGAAGCGTATGCCGGAGGTGAAAGTGAAAAAATGATGGGCAGAGTTCTAAAAATGAAAAATTGGGATAGAACTTCTTTTCTTGTTTCCTCCAAAGTTTTTTTTGGATTACATGGCAAAGAAAATAAACCCAACCAAAAAGGATTGAGCCGTAAACACGTAATTGAAGCGTGCGATGCAGCATTGTTGCGTTTGCAGGTAGATTATCTTGATTTGTATTTTTGCCACCGCCCCGATAAAAATACACCTGTTGAAGAAACGGTTTGGGCGATGAATACTTTACTTCATCAGGGAAAAATTTTATATTGGGGAACCAGTGAGTGGACCGGTGTGGAAATAATGGATGCTCACCGGGTTGCAGAAAAATACAATCTAATTGGCCCAACTATGGAGCAACCACAATACAATCTTTTTGAAAGAGTAAAAGTAGAAAAAGAATTTCTAAGAATATATGAATCGGTAGGTTTGGGCACTACTATCTGGAGCCCTTTAGCTTCGGGCCTTCTTACCGGAAAATACAATAAAGGCATTCCCGAAGGTTCCAGATTTGCATTGAATGAAATGAGCTGGCTTAAAGACCGGTTGATGGTAAATGACAAAATAAATAAAGTGAAAAAATTAAGTGAATTTGCAGCAACTTTAGGAGTTACCACAGCCTCGCTTTCTATTGCATGGTGCATTAAAAATCCCCATGTAACTACCGCAATATTGGGCGCAACCAGAAAAGAACAATTACTTGAGAATCTGAAAGCAATAGAAATAATGGACCAATTGACTCCAGATGTTTTAGAAGAAATAGAAAATATCATGCAGACGAAACCGGAAGAAGTAAAGCAAGTATAATTAGTTAATTTTATTTCACAATTGATGGGGCTTTTTAATTTGACAGTTGTTAGGATTGTTTTTAGCCTCAATTAATAAAACAATTAATAATAATTTTTCAAACAATAAAAAATAAAAACTATGAGTAAGTACGCAAACGCCGAATGGCAGGGAACAGCAAAAGAAGGCAAGGGAACCATCAGCACTGAAACGAAAACCCTGCAAAATGCTCCTTTTACATTCGCATCACGGTTTGGTGAAGCAAAGGATGCCACCAATCCGGAAGAATTGGTAGCTGCCGCCCATGCAGGATGCTTTTCCATGAAATTCAGTTTGGTTTTAAATGGAGCAGGATACACACCTGACAAAATTGAAACCAAATGCGATATCACTTTTGGTGATGGCGCTATTTCAAAATCGCATTTAACAGTTCATGCAAAGGTGCCGGGAATCAGCAAAGAAGAATTTGAGAAATGCGCAAATGATGCCAAAGAAAATTGTCCTATTTCAAAATCTCTCAATCCAAATATTGCTGTTTCAATGGATTTAACTTTGGATTAGTGGCGAGCTTTGAGCCTGGAGAAATAAGCCATGAGCAGTGAGCCCGTGAGCCTTCAGCTTCAGGCAATCAATAAAATCAGTCATACTAAAAACCGGTATAAAATTCAAATTTTATACCGGTTTTAATTTTAGCCAATCCTTTACGTGAGTGCATTTCAAATTGTCGCTGTTATTAAAAGGTTGCCAACTTTCGAAAAAATATTTTTTAGCAGAATCAACTCCTGAAAGGTTGGCAACCTTTGCGACAATTTGAAATGGACCCCTTAACGCCAATTACTTTAAAACATTTCAAAAAATATAAATTTATAATTAAACATTTGTTTAGTTTTAAACAACTGTTTAACTTCGCACCCTTTTAAAAAAATGGACAAAAGCGAAACAATCATAAAATCAGCTATTAAACTCTTTAGCGTCAAGGGTTTTGAAGGAACTTCTGTTCGTGAAATTGCTGCGGATTCCAAAGTAAATGTGGCAATGATCAATTATTATTTTACTTCAAAAGAAAAGTTATTCGAAAGCGTGGTGGAATACCGCACCTCATTTTTAAAAGGAGTTTTTACAGACCTTATCAATAACACTACACTTTCTGATATTGAAAAAATTGACATCATTATAGACCAAACCATAGAAAGAAAATTCTCTAACAGGGAATTTCACCGTTTGCTGCACCGGGAATTATCACTGGAACACCGACCACAGATGAGGGATGCAATTAGTGATATTCTTTTTAAAAATATGGATTCAGTAAAAACCATCATCAAAAATGGCATAAATAATGGTGCGTTCAAAAATGTTGATATTGAATTAACACTCACAACTATGATTGGCACTATTCATTATCTGCTGACTTCAGATACAATGTGTAGAAAAATTTTAGGTAAAAAAAAGAACTTCGATCCCTTTCAAAATAAAAAATTAAAAGAAAGATTGAGCGAACACATGAAGCTATTAATGCGCTTGCAATTATTGAAAAAATAAAATATAAAAGATGAACAGGGGGTTTAATAAAATTTATAATAAGCTGCACTTCGCTTTTTTATGCGGGTTTTTCTTTTCTGCATTATACTTTTCGTCTTTGGTCTTGCAGGCGCAGGAGGCAAAACCACTTTCACTAAAACAGGCCATTGAGCTAAGTTTAAAAAATAGCAATCAATTAAAGGCGTCCTACGCACGAAACGGCCAGTCGGCTGCAACACTTAAACAGGCATTGGATAGCAGGCTTCCCAACGCCAGCATTTCCGGTTCTTATCTGCTATTAGCAAATCCTGCTATTTCTTTAAAAACTAAAGCATTTGGCGGAGGAGGACCCGATACTTCGGGAAATAAAACAAGCGTTCCTTCAGTACATCAGGCTATGTATGGTATTGCAAATATTTCATTTCCCATTTTTGCAGGAGGCAAAATCCGTTATGGAATTGAGTCAGCTAAATACCTTCAGCAAGCGACACAACTGGACGCAGAAAATGACAAAGAAGGGGTAATACTAAATACCATTAATGCCTATATCAATTTATATAAAGCTGCCGCTACAGTAAATGTGGTGAAAGAAAATCTTGGTCAATCAAATCAAAGAGATTCTGTTCTTTCGCGACTGGAACAAAATGGCTTACTGGCAAGAAATGATCTGTTGAAATCAGAGTTACAAACATCAAATATTGAGCTGTCACTTTTGGACGCGGAAAATAATTTGAAACTTGCCACCATAAATATGAACCTGATGACAGGGCTTCCGGAATCCACTATTTTATCCACAGATTCTTCAGGTTTCCAGGATAATATGGATCTCAAAACAATTAGTGACTATGAATTACTTGCCTTACAAAACAGGAAAGATATTTCTGCCCTTTCTTTCAGAAAAAAAGCAGCTACCACTGCTATAAGCGCTGCCAGGACTGATTTGTATCCGTCTATCGCATTAACAGGCGGATATATTGCAGCGAATATCCCCCACCTTGTCACCATAATTAATGCTGTAAATGTTGGCGTAGGTCTGCAGTACAATTTAGGCTCATTATGGAAAACAAAAGCAAAAATAAATCAGGCACAGGAACGGGAAAAAGAAATTATGGCAAATGAAGCTCAGCTTGATGAAGAGGTAAAAATGCAAATAAATACCAGTTACGAAAACTTTTTACTGAGTAAAAAGAAAACAGGCGTTTTTGAAAACGCAGTAGTACAGGCAGAAGAAAATTTCAGGATCACAAAAAATAAATATGATAACAACCTTGTAAATACAACGGAACTTTTAGATGCCAATGTGCTTTTGCTGCAATCAAAAATAAATTTAGCGGTTGCAAAAGCAGACGTCTTATTGGCTTATAGTAAACTGTTGGAATCTGCGGGAATTTTATCAAATAACAAATACTAAAAAGATCGAAAATTAATTATATGGAAGCAGAAAAAGAAGAAACAACAATCAACAACCAACAGGAAAATAATACTCCCGATAAGGTGAACAATACTCCCGGAAAGGAGTCAAAAAAACGTAGCAAAGTATTTTTAATAATTCTGATTGTCATGATTCTTTTAGGCGGTTGGTTTGGTCTTACTAAATACAATCACGGCCTGCATCATGAAGAAACCGACGATGCGCAAATAGAGGCAGACATTATTCCAATAATTCCAAGGGTCTCCGGCTACGTAAAAGAAATTAGAGTGATGGATAATCAGCAGGTGCATAAGGGAGATACATTAATCATAATTGATGACCGCGATCTGAAAATAAAATTGATGGAAGCAGAAGCAGCACTTTCAACCTCAAAAAGCAATGTAGATGCAAGCCGCGCCAATACGAAAGCGGCACGATCTGGCATTGCCACTTCTCAGGAAGGTGTTTTAACGATAGATGCTCAAATTGAAGCTTTAAAAGTGAATCTGACCCGCGCTACGCAGGATTATAACCGTTATGCTAATCTTATCAAAGATCACTCCATTACGCAACAACAATTTGAACAGGCGCAGGCCGCAAAAGAATCCGCAGAAAAGCAATTGCTGATCTTGCAACAACAAAAGAAACAGGCACGTTCACAAACAGGAGTAGTATCATCGCAATCCAGTGCAACCGCTCAAACAATAGAGGTAGCAGAATCTGTTGTGAAACAACGTGAAGTGGATGTTGCTAATGCAAAACTCAATCTTTCGTATGCCGTAATTACCGCACCTGAAGATGGCAAAGCATCAAAAGTAAATGTACAGGAAGGTCAATTATTGCAGGCCGGCCAGTCCACATTCAGCATCGTACACAATACCAATGTGTGGGTAGTGGCCAATTTTAAAGAAACCCAATATCGCAAAATGATCGTCGGTCAAAAAGTAACCGTACATGCAGATGCATTTCCCAAACATGACTTTGACGCAATTCTGTCTTCTTTTTCCCCGGCCACCGGCGCAAAGTTTTCGCTGCTTCCGCCCGATAATGCAACGGGAAATTTCGTAAAAGTGGTACAAAGGCTTCCCGTAAAAATTGATTTTACCAATCCACAGGATTCGTTAATAAAAAGATTAAGGCCCGGGATGAATGTAAATGTGGATGTGCATCTTAATTAGATTTGACAGATAAAAAATTATCATTTTAATGTAATTGATCTGATTGGCGCCTGGCGAAAAGAAACCGATTCCAAAATCATGATCTTATAAATATCCTTTAGGAAATAATCTTTTTAGTCCGGGTTTTTGGAGATTCACTGGTCTAAAAGAATATAACAATTTCGAATGAAGTAAAGTTTTTGGAACATAAAATCATCCTGGTTAAAGTGCATATTAAAAAAATGAAAAAGCGGTGGTTGAAATAATCAATAATCAATCATATTGACAAGGAAAAGAAAACATAAATGCAGAACGATAATTCTTTAGTTGAATATGGTGCGAGGCGTGCGATCGTAACAATTACAGCCATATTATGCGCACTTCTTGAAATAGTAGATACCACTATTGTAAATGTAGCGCTTACAGACATGAAAGGCAATATGGGTGCCACTCTTACAGAAATTGGATGGGTAATTACTTCCTATGCTATTGGAAATGTAATCATAGTTCCAATGACAAGCTGGTTCTCACAACAATTTGGGAGGCGTAATTATTTCGCTGCCTCTATTATGATCTTTACACTATTTTCTTTTTTATGTGGAAACGCAACAGGAATATGGGAGTTGGTAGCTTTCCGTTTTTTTCAGGGACTGGGTGGTGGTGCTTTATTGGTTACATCGCAAACGATCATTACAGAAAGCTACCCGATTGAAAAACGAAGCATGTCGCAGGCTATTTATGGATTGGGAGTTATTATAGGGCCTACATTAGGGCCGCCACTCGGGGGATATATTGTAGATCATTTTAGCTGGCCTTACATTTTTTATATCAATATCCCCATCGGAATTCTGGCTACTTTATTAACGCTTCAGTTTATAAGAAGCCCCAAATATGCAGAAAAGACTTCCAGAAGAAATATTGACTTTATAGGAATTATTTTACTTGCCATAGCGGTAGGCTCACTGCAATATGTACTCGAAAAAGGGCATGATGATGATTGGTTCAACGACAATATTATTATACTTTTATCAGTCACCTCTGTATTAGGTATTTTCTTTTTCATCTGGCGCGAACTCTCTTATAAAAATCCCATTGTAGAACTACGCGTGCTCAAAAATGGAAATTTACGGGTAGGCACCATTCTTTCATTTTTATTAGGATTTGGCCTTTACGGCTCCACATTTATTATTCCCTTATACACCCAATCTTTACTCGGCTGGACTGCGGAGGATGCAGGGTTATTGTTCATTCCATCCGGCATAGCTACAGCTTTCATGATGCCAATAATAGGTCAATTATTGCAGCGCGGAGTAAAGCAACAATACATTGTAGCAGCTGGACTCATCATATTCTTTATTTACAGTTTATGGGCTTATAAAATTCTTACTCCAGATACGCCGACCGAAGCATTTTGGTGGCTTTTAATTCTGAGAGGTTTTGGCTTAAGCATGCTGTTTATTCCCATTACTACCCTGGCATTATCTACGCTATACGGGCAGCAAATAGGTCAGGGCGCTGCATTTACAGGAATGATGCGGCAGTTGGGAGGCTCTTTTGGAATAGCTGTAATTACCACTTTTATTTCAAAACAAAATATGGTGCACAGAATGGATCTGGTAAGCAAACTCGATGTGAGTAATCCGGCCGTTCAGCAAAGGGTGTCTATGATACAAAAAGGATTTATAGGCAAAGGAATGACGCCCGATATTGCCTTGAAAAGCGCTTACCAGGCGCTGGATTTTTCGGTTACAAAACAAGCCATGGTACTATCATACATGGATGTGTTTCTTTATATTGGAATATTATTTTTAATATGCGTGCCGTTTATTTTGTTGGTAAAAGGAAACAAAAAGAAAAAAGTAAATCTCTCTGAAGCTATGCATTAGGTTTAGAATTTGGTGCCCTATTTCTTAGAAGGAAAAAAAATTAAAACTTCACTTCATTCTGCCAGGATTTTGAACCAGAAAATCTTTCCATCCACTTAATTTTTTTGAATTATTATTCAATAAACCATTTCCTTGAAAATGATGGCAAACAGCAACCGCCACAGCATCAGTAGCATCAAAATATTTCGGATCTTCATCAAAGCTCAAAATGCGCTGAAGCATCTTCAGCACTTGCAATTTATCAGCATTTCCGTTTCCGGTAATAGATTGTTTTATTTTTCGTGGCGAATATTCTGTAACCGGAATGCCGGCCTGCATAGCCGCAGCAATAGCCACACCTTGCGCCCTCCCGAGCTTTAACATGCTCTGCACATTCTTGCCAAAAAAAGGAGCTTCAATTGCAAACTCATTCGGATTATACTCAGATAGTAATTCGCACACTTTTTTATGAATGATCCGCAACCTTTCATAGGCGTCACATTGGGTCGAAAGTTTAAGTACATCCATAACGATAAGAGATACGCTATTTGACGCCACTTCAATAATTCCAAAACCCATTATGACAGTGCCAGGATCTATACCTAAAATGATTTTTGAAGTTTTATGCAATTGAAGTTTATTTTTACCTCTTTTAAAAAAATATTTGATAGGAGAAATGAAAGATTTCTCCTCAAAGCTACATGATCCGTACTAACAAAAATATCAAAATAATATTCAAGTATATTATTGCTCCTCTTTTAGGAGCATGGTTATTTTATTCTCTTTATCAACAAATAAAATCGCAACCTAATCTCCGCCAATCAATGGAATTAATAAGGGAAGCACCTTTTGGAAAACAGGCGTGGAAATTTTGGTCTGTCATTATTCTGGCTCTTTTTAACTGGGGCTTTGAAGCGAGAAAATGGCAAATATTAATTCAGCCCGTTCAAAAGATGAATTTCGTTACCGCTTTCAAATCGGTTTTAACCGGTGTTACCCTTTCAATCAATACCCCAAACAGAATCGGAGAATACGGAGGAAGAATTTTGTATATAAAGGATGGAAACCGGTTAAAAGCTATCTCTTTATCAATTGCAGGCAGTATCAGCCAACTTATTATTACCTTATTATTAGGCTGTTGCGGGTTAATCTACTTACTTCATTTTCAAATGAATCATAACACCCAGGTAATGGGATTATCTTATTTCTGGATAGAGATTTTATTGTTCATTTCATCTTTGGTAACTGCTATACTTATTCTCTTTTTCTTTCGCTTGTCATGGCTGACAAAACTGATTGAGAAAATTCCCGCTGCGGCTAAATTTGTTAAATACATTAATGTTCTTGAAGAATTTACTCCTAAATTATTGTTAAGGCTTCTTTCTCTTTCCTTCTTTCGTTATCTTGTTTTCGTCTTACAGTACCTTTTGTTATTACAGGTTTTAGACGTTACCATTTTTTGGGCAGATGGGTTCTGGATAATGAGTATTCTTTTTCTGGTATTGGCGATAGTTCCATCTTTTGCAATTGCAGATCTGGGAATAAGAGGCAAATTTAGTACTGAACTGTTGAACATTTACAGTGCCAATACTGTAGGAATTATAGGCACTACTTTTGGTATTTGGTTTATCAATTTATTTATACCTGCTTTACTAGGCAGCATATTAATTTTAAGCATTAAATTCTTTAAAGAAAAATAACGACAGATTGAAAGCGATAACGACTATTTTAATTTTACTTTTTTCAGCGATCACACAGGACAATGAGGATGTATTTTGCAGTGTACGAAATACTTCTTTCAGCGCCGGGGAAGAAGTAACTATGAAAGTATATTACACTACACTCGGAATGTATGTGGGCGCAGGCGAGGCGAAATTCACTACTTCACTTGAAAGATTCAACGGTAAACCGGTTTATCATTGTGTAGGAACCGGAACTTCCTATTCTTTTTTTGACAACTTTTACAAAGTCCGCGACCGCTACGAAACTTATATAGATACAGCCACCATGCTTCCGGTAAAATTTATAAGAAACGTGGATGAAGGTGGCACGAAAATTTATAACAATGTCAGCTTCAATCATAAAGCCCGCACGGCGGTTAGCACCAAAGGTGTGTATAAAGTAACTCCCTGTATTCAGGACGTAATTAGCTCTGTTTATTATGCAAGAAATATAGATTTCAGCAAATACAGACAAGGTGATAAAATCCCTTTTGACATGTTTCTTGATGATGAAATTTATCATCTCTATTTAAGGTACGAAGGAAAGGAAATAATAAAAACAAAGTATGGAAAATTCAGGGCAATCAAATTTAAGCCACTGTTAATCAAGGGAAGTATTTTTGAAGGCGGAGAACAAATGAATGTATGGGTAAGTGATGATGCCAATCATATTTTACTGCGCGCTGAAAGTCCCATTTCCGTGGGTACCATTAAAGTAGATATGATGGGATACCGAAACCTGCGGCACCCATTAACTTCACTAATGAGTTTCAGGTAATAAGTGATAAATAATAAGTGACGATTCACACTTCACTATTCACGTTTCACGCTTCACCATTCACGATTCACGCTTCACCATTCACGATTCACCATTCATCATTCACGATTCACGATTCACCATTCACGCTTCACCACTACCCATTCACGATTCTTCTATTTCCTTTTCCCCTCATTCTTTTTTTCAAGAAATTGAATCCGCTTTAAGATGAAAAAAGATATTCCCATAACAAAATAAGTAATGTATAAAATTGTATTCTCTTGTGAGGAAAGCACAACTCCATTAAACTGTTCTTTTATGAAAAAATAGATAATAGATACCATACTTAATGCCATAAATAACAAGCTTATTTTTTTCAATGCATTCGCTTTATTGTGTGTCATCTCTTATCTCGTATTTTCTTATAGTACGTCTTCCAGTTTGAATATTTCTTTGCTTCGTACACCCCTATCCGTTAGTTGAAGATTACAGCACTCTATTTCTGCGTCATGCTCAAAAAAGAGAATAAAATCCTTTTGCTGCGCTTCGGAAAGAAATGATTTCTTTTCCTTTAAAGTTTCCAGGGGCCGTGTATCGTAGGCCATAATATATGGAATGGGTATGTGCGCCATAGAAGGCAGAAGGTCTGCCATATAAATAATCGTTTTATTCTTATATTTTATTTGCGGAAGCATCATAGATTCTGTGTGCCCATTTACAAAACGAATATTGAAATTTTTACTAAATTCTTCCCCCTCGTTTGTTTCGATAAATTTTAATTTTCCACTTTCTTTTATGGGTAAAATATTCTCTTTTAAAAAACTCGCTTTTTCCCTGTCATTAGGCACTGTGGCCCAGTGCCAATGTTTTTCATTACTCCAATAGGTAGCATTTTTAAAAGCAGGAACCAATTTTTCTCCTTCCTTTTCAATAGAGCCTCCGCAATGATCAAAATGGAGATGGGTAAGAAAAACATCTGTTATATCCTCTTTGCCAAACCCATATTTCCCGAGCGATTTCTCCAGCGTTTCATTCCCATTTAAAAAGTAATGGCCGAAAAACTTTTCATCCTGTTTATTTCCCATCCCATTATCAATAAGGATCAATCTTCCTTCATCCTCTACCAGCATACAGCGCATGGCCCAGTTACACATATTATTTTCATCCGGCGGATTTAATTTTTTCCACATACTTTTTGGTACTACACCAAACATGGCGCCTCCATCCAACTTAAAATGACCCGCATTTATTGAATATAATTTCATAGATTTTATTTTCCGAATTTTACACTTTAGCCTCCTGATTGCATCTGTTTTCACAAAATAATAAAAAGCAATTGGCGGTTCTTCGGTAAATTTAGTTAAATAGAATTTTTATTTTCTCCAATAATGACCGCTTTAACCTTAGTAGAAAAGCTATGAAATACAGATATAAACCTTATCACCTTATCGCTTACAAGCCGATCATAATAAGGCAATAATGTTTCGGTAAACTATATATCTGAGCTTTCTATTAAGGTTAACAACCCAAAAACCGAATTCCAATAAATTTACCGAAGAACCTGTTTGACAAAAGAAACATTGGTGATTTTTCTTCTCACTAACGTTTCCGGCGCAAAAGTTACTCTGGATGTAAATTTACAAAAACTAAAAGTAAGCAGCCTAAAGTATTTCCCTTTCAGAAAGCATTTTAAGTCGCTTTTCTTTCATCAGGGCAAAATATAAAATGATAAGGCCGATTATAAAAAAACACATAATGACTAATACTGAATTTTTCATACTTCCAGTAAGTTCTTCTATCAATCCAAAGCTAAACATGCCAATGACGATACCAATTTTTTCCGTTACATCATAAAAACTAAAAAACGAAGTGGTATCTTTTGTAACAGGCATTAACTTGGAATAAGTGGATCTGCTGAGTGATTGTATTCCTCCCATCACCAGCCCCACAATCGCAGCCAAAATATAAAAATACATTTCCGCATTAACGCCCCTGTCACTGAGGGTTGCAATATAATAAGCGCCAATACACACCAATATCCAAATCAGTACAACAGATAATAAAGTCTGGAAGTTGCCAAATTTTTCAGAAAGCTTTGCCATAATATAAGCGCCTGCAATAGCCACTGCCTGGATAATTAATATGGTAATAATAAGCTTATCTGTGGGCAATTTTAATTGCTTACTTCCGAAGAGAGCAGCTACCAGTATTATAGTTTGCACGCCCATGCTATAAAAGAA
>JBDTEK010000121.1:0-5864 GCA_039922575.1 Ginsengibacter sp. | reverse complement strand
CAAAATTGAGCAATAATGATTTTTCAATGGTTTCATCTAAATATTGTTGTTCATTAAAAATGGGAAAACACTTCTTTGTATTTTTAAAATTCTTCCATGTTTCATAATTATAAATGAGTTTTAATGTGCCAGGCAAAGCAAAATCAAGGGACAGGCTTCCGCAAAAAATAAAATCGGCTGCCATATCGCCAATATTCCATTTATCTGTAACTATATCATATTTGTAACCGATATCTTTTAGATCTTCAGGAGCTATTTCATTCTTTTTGCTAAAATCCGCGATCACAACAGGAACATTTTTTCCACCTATATTTTGCACCGGAAAAGACCTACGTACAACCCTGTCCGTTATACCAGCGTTTTGTTTTGACAAATTATCTATTGGAGGTACATTAGAAGGAGAAATAACGCCTGTATATCTTTTCAAAATATCTTTGCAAACCGGCAATTCAAATTCAGGATCTTCTGTAAGTGAAACACGAATGGTATCGCCAATGCCATCTTCAAGCAGGGTGCCTATGCCGATGGCGGATTTTATTCTTCCATCTTCACCATCGCCGGCTTCTGTAACTCCAAGATGTAATGGATAGCAATGTCCTAACTCCTGATCCATATTTTTGATCAACAACCTGTATGCCTCCACCATTACGATAGGATTGCTGCTCTTCATACTAAGTACAATATTGTAATAATTTTCGCTTTCTGCAATGCGCAAAAATTCCATGGCGCTTTCCACCATACCAATTGCGGTATCTCCATAACGGCTCATAATGCGGTCGCTTAGCGAACCATGATTGGTGCCAATGCGCATGGCTGTTCCATATTCTTTACAAATTTTTACGAGAGGGGTAAAGCGGTTTCTTATTCTTTCAATTTCTTCTTCATAATCCGCATTAGAATATTCAATCAGTTCAAACTTTTTCTTATCAACATAATTACCAGGATTTACCCTTACTTTTTCTACTATGCGCGCGGCAATTTCCGCGGCGTTTGGGGTAAAATGAATGTCGGCTACTAACGGGGTCGTGTATCCGCGTTTTCTTAACTCATTTTTAATATTCAATAAATTTTCAGCTTCCTTTTTTGAAGGTGCGGTAATACGAACCATTTCTGCACCGGCTTCTATGCAACGGATACTTTCCTCCACCGTTGCCAGCGTATTCATGGTATCTGTTGTTGTCATCGTTTGTATTCGAATGGGATTGAAATTTCCCAACAATAACTCTCCCACTTTTACTTCAAGTGTAGGAAGCCTCTTATACTCTGTTAAAGATTCAGCATAAAGTTCCATATTAATTGTACTTATTAAGTTGCAAAAATACAACTTCGTTTTTCGTTAATTAGTGCTATAATTCTAAGTTTACAGGTTGTAAATTCCTAATTCCTAATTCTGAAGGTTAAATCATTTCCTATTTAATAGCCTTTACCGCAATCAACTATCGAGATTGCCACAAAACTTCGGCAAAAATCCCCGAAGTTTTTCGCAATGACGTGCAGTGATGATGCTCAATACTGAAAGTTCAAAGTCAAAGAATCAAAGGTTGAACGATCTCATACCTAAATAACCTTTTACCTCAATCAACTAACGCGATTGCCACAAAACTTCGGCAAAAATCCCCGAAGTTTTTCGCAATGACGTGCAGTGGTGGCGCTCAATACTGAAAGTTCGAAGTCGAAAGATCAAAGGTTGAACGATCTCATATCTAAATAACCTTTTACCTCAATCAACTGTCGCGATTGCGAAAAACCCCGGCAAAAATCACCGAAGTTTTTCGCAATGATGTGGAGTGATGGTGCTCAATACTGAAAGTTCGAAGTCGAAGGATCAAAGATTAAACAATATTTAGATAACATTTTCCTCTATCAACTATCAGGATTGCCACAAAACTTCGGCAAAAATCCCCGAAGTTTTTCGCAATGACGTGGAGTGGTAGTGCTCAATACTGAAAATTCAAAGTCGAAGAATCAAAGGTTGATTTCTGTTGCTAATTCCTAATTCCCGTCACCAATCCTTTTCAGGACTATTAGGCGCCTGCCCCTTTATTTTATGCAATTTATCCTGTAAAGCTTTCTCATTTTCCATCAATGACTTTAATTTTTCTTCAGCATCCTGTTTAGATATTTTTGAGGGTAACGGCTTAGGTTCCTGATTTTTTTGATTGTCTTTATTTTGCGAATTTTTTTGCGGCTGCTGTTTTTTATCTTTATCTTCTTTCTTGTTTTGTTGCTGTTGTTCTTTCAAAGCCCGCTGAAGGTTTTGCCTTGCGTCTTCATCATTAGGATTGAGTATTAATGCATTTTTATAAGCAAGAATACATTCCGGTAATTTTTTAGCTTTTTGATATGCTACACCTTTATTATAAAATGCCTTTTGCTTAATTACATTATCCGTGGCATTATTAATTGTATTATCATAAGCTTTGGCAGCTTCTTCCACACTATCTTTCCTATATAAAGTATTGCCTAAATTATATGCGGCTGTTACGTTTTTGTCAGAATTCTTCAACGCATCTTTATATGCATTTTCAGCCTCATCAAATTTATTTTCTTTATAAGCCTTATTTCCCCTAATAATTTCAGGCTTTACATTTTGAGAAAATGAAGAATTACTCAATATCATAAAAAACAAAATTGCCACTCCACTTTTAACTTTCAATTTTTTCTTTTCTGATATAAAAAACTCGATCAGTAAAAATAGAAAAGCAGCAACTAAAAAATATTGATAATATTGTTTAAATGATACATAAGAACTATCGCTCAAAGTAGCTTCATGGCTAATACCTGACAATTTATCTTTCAGATTTTTAGCCACCTCATCCGTACCTGAATACAATTGATAAATTCCATTACCGGCTTTTGCGATATCGCTCAGCTCCTGTTCGTTTAATTTTGTTATTACCGTTTGCCCTTTGCTATCAGTCTTGTACTGCTTTGTTTCTTCGTCCATTATAGGAGCGCCCAAGGGAGAACCAATTCCAACTGTATTTACAATTATTCCCTGTTGGGCCAATTGTTTTGTTACCTTCAAAGCTTCATCATCATGGTCTTCGCCATCACTAATCAGTAGAATAGATTTATAGGTTTTGTCTTTCGGATTAAAAGCAGCATAGCACATTTTCAGAGCCTGGCTTATCACAGTTCCTTGTGTGGGCACATCATCCGGCGAAGCAGCCGACAGATACATTTTCGCTGCCGCATGATCTACCGTTAAGGGCATCTGAAGATAAGCACGACCCGCAAATATTACTATCCCAATCCTATCATCCGGCGAATTATCTATTACTTTTGAAATTACTTGTTTCGCCCGCTCGAGCCTGTCAGGCTTTATATCCTGTGCAAGCATACTTCTGCTTACATCAAGTGCAATCATAATATCAGTTCCCTTGCGGCTTATTTTCTGCGTGCCGTCGGGCTTTACCAAAGCAGCAATTGCAAAAGCACAAAATGTGAAACCGATAATAAATAATATAAATTTTGACAGGAATTTACCGGAGGAATATTGTGAGGTAATTTCTTTAACCAATGCAGGATCACCAATTTTTTTGGCAGCATTCCTTTTCCATTTTACTATCCGGAAATAAAATAATACCATTATTGGCAATGCTGCCAATGAGATTAAGTATTCTATGTGCTGGAAATGGATCATCAATGCCTGCTAAATTATAATGAATCAGATGATTGTAGGATGGTTAAATTGTTAAATCGCCGATATCGCCATTATTGAAGATAAAGTACGCTATTAGATTAGATAAATTAAGACACTTTTCCAACTTCATTAACAATAAACAATTATTCATTTTGCATCCATTTGAGAAATTCTAACTTTTAGATATTAAAATGACCGACTCATTAGTATTCGCCTATTAATAACATCACCGGTATTTATATTCTTTTACAATTTATTTCAGTCCTTTAAAAAATCCCATATCTTTCAAAATTCCCCTGGTAATATTCATTCTCACCGTTTTTATATCAATATTTTTATCGGGAGTTTTTATCAATGTCACAAAAAAATAAACATGCCTGTTTTCCTCTATCCAACCAACTATCCAACCAATAGAATTATCATGCTCATCAAATCCCCATCCGGTTTTATAACTGAATTTATACTTGGAACTATCTTCCATCAACATTACATCACGCACCATTTGCTGCGCATATTTTTGAAAAGGAAGCTTATCAAAATATAATTTGAACATGAGTCCCAATTGTTCATCAGGAGAAATCTTTAAATGATTATTAAGCCAAAAAGAATCTATAGGCCCGGTAATATTTTTATTACCATATTGAATAGAATCAATCCAGAATTTCATTGTATCACGGCCTATGCGTCGTGCTATTTCCTGAAAGTAGGGAACCGAAGAAACTTTAAATGCCTCTTTCATGGTAAGATCTTTATTCCATTCAGGATTTTGCCTTTGCACACCGTCCCATTTAATCACCATATTTTCATCAATAATTTTCCCGGATTGCACGCCTATTAATGTATTCACAATTTTAAAAGTGGAAGCAGGCAAAAACCGTTGGGTGTCCAGCTTCATGTTATAAATGGTAATATCTCCCGTCTGGTTATTCAATATTGAAAAGCTGCCATCAACATGCGCGGAATCAAAATATTTTTTTAAATCATTATTGATTTTAGCTCTATTGACTGTGCAGGATGAAAGTGCAAAACTGATAAATAAGAAAAATAAAAATAAGATTCTATTCATTGGAAATATTTAGGTTTTGGCAAAAAGAGATATTGTTGAAATGAAAAGTTTAATTGTGTAATTATTATTTATTTGGAAGATAAATTTTTGCGTGTTTCTGCTAAATGTGTCGCAGTAGCGCTTAAGGCATTAAAAAAATCTTCACCATATTTACGAATAAGGGGTTCTTTCAAAAATTGATACACAGGCACTTTTAGTTTTTTGCCCAATGTGCAGGCTGCGCCGCAAAGATCCTCACGAGGTTCATAATTTACAAGATCCGTATTCCGGTTTTTTTTGATTCTTATTGGAAATAAATGGCAGCTTATTGGTTTTTTCCAGCCAATTTTTCCATCATTATACGCTTTTTCAATACCACATTTTACAATGCCACTTTTATCAATCGTTCCGTAAGCACACATTCCGTTGGAAATGGTAGGCGTTACCCATCCAAATTCGCGGTCGTAAGTGTATTTACCTTCGCTTTCAATCTTCTGTTTACCTTCTCTGGTAAGATAAGGAAGTACTTCATTGCAAACTTCTTCCAATTTTTTTAATTCATTAGTTTCTAATGGTGCACCTGCATCTCCATCTACACAGCAGCCACCTTTGCACTTTATCAGGTCGCACACAAAGTGTTCTTCTACTACTTCATCGCTGATCAAAACATTATCTATCGCAATCATTTTGCAAAAGTATGGTTTTGGTTCCTAAATGGAGAAGTTGAGGAGGTTCGGGTTAATAAGATGATTAATTGATGATGGTTATCTCCGTTATTGATGCACAGGCTTAATAATATAGCCAGTTTGCATAATACGATCTACAAAATAGAAGGCGGCAGCCATTTGGTAAATATTGATCAACCAGGAATGTTCAATCAATTACTCAAAGAATTTGCGGACGGTATTTATAAACAAGGTAACACAAACCAGGAATTAAAAACCTTCCTTCACCCTCATTCTACCGTCGCAGTTTGGCTCTCAATCTCCACACTGGCGCAGGACTCCACACCTGTGGCTATACGAATTTGTACTTTCTGTTATAACATACAAAACTAAATAACGAATTAGGAAAACTACTTTTCTTAAAATTAGAGAATTAGATACTCCGCCAAATTAGTAACGAACCGTGACAGCTCAGAACGGCGCCAGTCGGCACTAAAATTTTTTGAGA
>JBDTEK010000120.1:0-17370 GCA_039922575.1 Ginsengibacter sp. | reverse complement strand
ACTTTTGATTTTTTAGATCCATCAACCATAAAAACAATATTGGAAGCCCTGTTCACTATAATGGGCATCATTGAAATCCGATACATTTTCTGTTCCAGATTATAAACAGAATTTACCCAATTCTTGTGCTCTTCTATGAGAGGGGAGTGTGGAAATAATGAAAGAGTATGGCCATCATCGCCCATGCCGAGTAATACCAGGTCAAAGCTTTTTGTAGTATGGTCAAAATAACTGTGCAGTATTTTACTGTATTCGTTTGCCGAAAAATTGGGTTCAATGTCTGTTCGGATTATGTGCACCTGGCCGGCAGGAATATCTACATGATGTATCAATAAATCAAAAGCCATTTTTGCATTATTACGCTTATCCTTAAAAGGAACCGCTCTTTCATCGCCCCAAAAAATCTGCATTTTCTTCCAATCTATTTTGTCTTTAAATTTTGAAGAAGCTAACTTTTCATAGAGCTGTTTTGGCGTTTCTCCACCGGACAGAACTAAAGAAAAAGATTCTTTTTCTTTCAGTACTTCACCAATTGTACTGCACATCCACAAAGCCAGTTCTTCACTTAATTCTTCTTTGGTTTTGTATATATTATATTTCATTTTTGTTTTAGTTGAAGTGATTGTGTAATCCAGTTGTGTCCGTCCCTTGCAATCAGCGCTTCTGCATCTTCCGGTCCCCACGAATCGGGAGAATAGTTAGGAAAATCCATTGGCTTTCGGGTTTCCCAAACATCTATTATAGGCATTACAATTTCCCAGGCAGCTTCTACCTGGTCAGCCCTCATAAAGAGTGTTGCATCTCCGTCCATTACATCATACAAAAGTGTTTCATAGGCTTCAGGTTCTTCGCCTTTGTATGCATCTTTATAATTAAATATCATGTCCACAGGTTTGAGCACCATAGCCTGTCCGGGGCGCTTAGATTGAAATCGAAGGCATACATCCATCTCAGGTGAAATTCCTATTGAAAGCCTGTTGGGCCGCCAGGTTTCTGTCGCTTCTTTCGGAAAAGCAAAATCAGGCGCTCTTTTAAATTGTATAGTAAGCTCTGTAGATTTTTCATGAAGGCGTTTACCGGTGCGCACATAGAAAGGCACGCCTTCCCATCTCCAGTTGTCAATGTAGAATTTTACTGCTGCAAAAGTTTCTGTATTAGATTGAGCTTTTACATCCTTTTCTTCAAGGTAGCCGGGAACTTTTTCCCCCTGCATCCATCCTTCCGCGTATTGACCACGAGCGGCATAATTTTGTACTTCATCTTTGGGTATTCTACGAATGGCATTTAAAACGTCGACTTTTTTATTCCTGATTTCATTGGCTTCAAAAGAAACCGGCGGTTCCATGCCAATCATGCATACTAATTGAAGTATATGGTTTTGAATCATATCTCTTAATGCTCCGGAAGTTTCATAGTATCCGCCACGGCCTTCCACACCCACTGTTTCGGCGGCTGTTATTTGCACATGGTCAATATAATTTCTATTCCAAATGGGTTCAAAAAGTGCATTGGCAAACCGGAGCGCTAATATATTTTGTACCGTTTCTTTGCCGAGATAATGGTCAATTCTGTATATCTGTTCTTCTTCGAAATATTGGCGAAGCATGTGATTCATTTCTTTAGCGCTTTCCAAATCGTGACCAAAAGGCTTTTCTACTACAATACGGGTGCATTTTGTATCGTGGCAAATGGCGAGCTTACCTAAATTCTTTACTATTAAAGGAACTAGTTGTGGCGCTACAGCCATATAAAAAATGATGTTTAAATGTTCCCCAGCCTCCTTTTCTTTTTGCTGGGCAATTTCCGAAAGTTTTTTATATTGGTTTTCATCTCCAACATCCATTTGTGCATAGCAAATACTTTTTGCAAATTCTTTCCATTTGCCGTCTGAATCCTTATTTCTCGAAAATTCATCGATGCCTTCTTTTAAGTGCTTTTTATAATCCTCATCAGAATATGGAGATCTGGCAATTCCAACAATTCCAAATTTCTCCGGCATGGCATTATCTAAAAACAAGTTGTAAAGAGCAGGAGTTAATTTTCTGTAATTTAAATCACCACTTCCTCCAAAAATGAAAAGAAGTGTTGAGGATAATTTCTTGTAATCTAACATTTAATAGTTTTTATGCAATTTAATATTTTCAGTCCGATAACCCGATATTTGACATTTCATCATTGTACTTATAAATCATTTTGAAGGAACGGAAATCATACTACCAAACATAGCCATTGATGCCCGAATCCTAAATCCTGAATCATCCTTTACTTCTCCCATTCTGTATGAAAAATTCCTTCCTCATCAATGCGTTGGTAAGTGTGGGCGCCGAAGAAATCCCGTTGTGCCTGTATTAAATTAGTAGGAAGGAATTTCCTTCTGTAAGCATTATAATAGTTTAACGCAGACATAAGTCCTGCACAAGGATAATTATTGCCTGCTGCCAATGAAACGATTTTTTGAATTGCCGGAAGTTTTTGTTGTAACAATTCTGCTATACTTGCATCCAGCAATAAATTTTTAAGATCTTTATTTTTATAAGCAATCTTAAAAAGACCTAATGAAGCAGAGCGAATAATACAACCACCGCGCCAAACGCTTACCACTTTGGGAAGCGGAATATCCATTTTCAATTCCGACGATGCTGTTGTAATCAAAGCCAGCCCCTGCGCATAACTTATAATTGTTGAAAAATATAATGCATCATGCAAAATAGAGATGAATTCCTTTCTATTTATTTCTATCTTTTCACCTGTGGTTTTATACAAGGAATCCGCTTCATGCCTTTCTTCTATAAGGGAAGAGAGATTTCGCATCATAACGGCTGTATCAATGGTTGGTATAGGCATTGGCAGATCAAGCCCTTCCTGCGATGTCCATTTGCCCGTTCCTTTTGCACCTGCTTTGTCCAGTATCATATCTACCAGGTAATTTTTACTTTTGTCATCTTTTTTCTGAAATATAATAGCGGTAATTTCCAATAAAAATGATTTCATTTCACCACTGTTCCAGTCTTTAAAAACCTGGTGCAGGTCTTCATTTGACAATTGTAAACCGCGGTGCATCAGATCGTAACATTCACTGATTAGCTGCATTATCGAATACTCTATACCGTTATGAACCATTTTTACGTAATGACCGGCGGCATCTTTGCCAAGATAAGCTACGCAAGGCTCGTCATTTACTTTTGCAGCCACCGCTTCCAGTATTGGCGCTACTTCATTGTAAGCTTCTATATCACCTCCCGGCATAATGCTGGGTCCTTTTCGGGCGCCTTCCTCACCACCGGAAATACCGATTCCCAAAAAATGAAAACCAATATTTTTTAATTCAATTATTCTTCTCAATGTATCTGTGAAGTGAGAATTACCGCCGTCAATAATAATATCGCCTTTTTGCAGTAAAGGCTTTAATTCATTTATTACACTATCTACCGGTGAACCGGCGGGCACAAGCATCATTAATTTTCGTGGCGTTTTTAATTGACCAATCATTTCTTCAAGGGTATTCACCCCTTTTACTACTGTATCTTTTGTCGCTGATTTTTCAAATAGTTTTGTCTTATCAGCATTTTTATCATAGCCAATTACCGCGTACCCATGATCGGCCATATTCAACATCAAATTACTCCCCATAGTTCCCAGGCCAATCATACCAAAATCGTATCTGTTTTCTTTCATAAAAGAATTATTTAGAAAGTAAAATTAACGAAAATGAATTTTATGAGATTAAAAGAGGATCGGTATAGGCGATTCAGATCATCGCTTTTTCAAAGGTTATCAACCCTGGAAAAACTGTTTGTAAATGTAAGATCGAAGTTTTTAAGAGTGGCAAACTTCGCGACAACAAGTAAACTGCAGACATTTTTTATTTAAAACCGATATTACATTAATGTCAAAAAAATGATTCTAATTTCATTTCGATTAATTCATTTGAGAATTTGGATTATTATGCAAAGTGGCATCTTTCTGCAATTGCAATTCCCACTTCCATGCTGTGGCCATCATTTCATCTAATGAATACCTGGGGTCCCAATGTAGTTTTTCTTTCGCCAGAGAGTTGTTGGCATAGATAGCGACAATATCTCCCGGCCTGCGGGGACCAATTTTATAATTCAATTTTTTTTCGCTTATTTTTTCAAAAGAACGAATGGCCTCCAGCACGCTTACTCCATTTCCCGAGCCAAGATTATAAACTTCACATTTTTCAACATTTTTATTTTCAATCAGGTGCTGTAGCGCCAGAGTATGAGCATGGGCAATATCGCATACATGAATGTAATCGCGTATGCAAGAGCCATCCCGTGTTGGATAATCATCACCATAAACTGTGAGTTCCGGCAATTTTCCAATAGCGGTTTGCGTAATAGCAGGAACCAGATTTTCAGGTTTTCCTACAGGAAGCTCGCCTATCAATATAGATGGATGCGCCCCTACCGGATTAAAATACCTCAATAATACACTATGCATTTCGGAAGAGGTGGTTACATTTTTTACAATTTCTTCGCCCATTTGTTTTGTAGCACCATAAGGTGATTCAGCAGGCTTTATCGGGCTTTGTTCAGTTACAGGAATTTTATCCGGGCCGCCATATACCGTGCAGGACGAAGAAAATATAAAGTGGGGTACATTAAATTCCGTGGCGCATTTTAAAATATTAATAAGAGAAGATAAATTGTTTTCAAAATACATTAACGGCTTTTGCACCGATTCTCCAACCGCTTTGAACGCGGCAAAATGTATGATCCCTTTTATATCAGTATTCTCCTGAAAAATAGCAAAGGTGTCGTCAAAACTACAAAGATCAACTTTATAATTTTTTACAGTAATACCGGTTATTTCTTTAACACCTTTTAATAAAGCGATTGTTGATCTGGAATTATTATCTACACATATCGGATCAAATCCATTTTCAATAAGATCTACCATCGTATGCGCGCCTATATATCCACAACCGCCAGTAACTAATATTTTATTCATAATACAAAGTAAGAAAATACTTCAATACAATTGATTTCAATTGCTGATATTAATTAATTAAAGAAAAAAATGTACAATATAATAAACGCCTACGGCAAGCGCTCCGCTGATGGGAATAGTAATAATCCATGCCCATAATAAGTTTACAGTAATGCCCCATCTCACTGCTGATAATCTCTTTGTGGCGCCCACTCCCACTATTGCTCCGGCAATAGTATGGGTACTGCTCACAGGAATTTTAAGAGACTCCGTAATGAATAGGGTAATAGCACCGGCGGTTTCGGCAGCTACTCCTTCAAAGGGAGTCACCTTCGTAATTTTTGTCCCCATTGTTTTAATAATCTTCCAGCCACCGCTTAATGTGCCCAACGCAATTGCCGAATAACAGGAAATAGGCACCCACACCGGCATTTGGTCGAAGGTTTGAATAGTGCCATGAGCGATCAAAGCGGCGGTAATAATTCCCATTACCTTCTGAGCGTCGTTTCCGCCATGTCCCAAACTGAATGCTGCAGAAGATAAAAGTTGTAATCTTTTAAACCATTTATTTGCTTTAGCAGTATTTAGACTATTCAGGTAAAAAGTGAAAATCGCCATGATTACAAGAATAAGACACATTAATTCCCACTTAAAATTGGAGTGAAAAAACATAACCCTTAAGAAATAATTTTTATAGTGCGAAACAATTTGCGCATTATCCGTTATAAGAATTTGAGTAAGAAAGAAAATCACAAAAGCGATCACTATTAACGAGATAATTTTTGGAGCATGGCCTTTTCTGAATGAGTTAATAAACCATAGTGAAATAATGTAAGCCATGATCATCCCAATAATTGGGGCAAGAAAAATAAATCCGGCAATCATAATGATTGGGTCTGCATTTACAGAATTGAATCCTGCATGAGCAATAGCTGCACCTGCGAAGCCTCCAATGAGCGCATGAGAAGAAGAAGATGGAATGCCAAACCACCAGGTAAGCAGATTCCAGATAATGGCTGCTATCAGCCCTGCGAAAACAACCGGAAGCGTAATAAATTCCTGTTTCACCGTATTGGCGATCGTGTTAGCCACGCCATGTTCTTTAAAAATAAAAAAAGCGATAAAATTAAAACATGCCGCCCATATTACTGCCTGAAAAGGAGTAAGCACTTTCGTTGAAACAATGGTGGCTATTGAGTTTGCGGCATCATGAAATCCATTTATATAATCAAATATTAATGCTAAGGCTATAATGGTGATAAGAAATGTCATATTTTAATTTGATAATACGCTGACCGGTAATGTGCTCATTTGATAATGCCAATTAACTAATTAACCAATTAACCAATTAACTAAGCATATTTAATAATAATGGATTCTATTACATTGGCCGCATCCTCGCATTTATCAGTCACAATCTCCATTACCTGGTATATTTCTCTTTTCTTAATTACTTCTTTAGCATCTGGCTCAGTTTCAAAAAGCTGTTCAATGCTCATATCAAAAATATCATCAGCCTGGTTTTCTATACTATTAATAGCTACCATGGCATCGGTAATTTTCCGCAGATTTTTCATATCCCGCAATTCAGCCACAGCCTTACGAACTTCGGTACAGCTTAATAATATCAGCTCAGCCATTTTATGAAAAGTGGGATCATCAGGATTTACTTTATAAAAATTTATTTTTTTTGCAGATGCAAAAATGTAATCGCAAATGTCATCTAGCGCGGTGGCGAGATAGTGAATGTCTTCACGATCAAAAGGAGTAATAAAGTTTCTTCCAAGCTCAGTAAAAATGCGATGAGTATAATCGTCATTTACGTGCTCCAGATCTTCAATTTCTTTAATTAAAACTGATCTTTTTTCAAAATCTTTTTCATGAACCACTTCATTTAATTTGGCTGCCATTTGTAAAACTGTTTCTGCAACACTTTCGAATAATTGAAAGAAAACTTTGTCTTTTGGTAAAAAGAGTTTTAAAATAGAGTTAAATGCCATTTACATAGTTTCGCGCAAAAGTAACATTCTCTTGTTTTTATATCCGTTTTTTAATTTTGATAATGATTTCTTAACATGAGAATTGCCTTTTTACGCTAATTTCCTTAAATAATGATTTAGTGATTTCTATACTTTTTATCTGGCTAAAACCAAACTAACTTGCTGCTCCTGTGTAACTTAACCGCCTATCTCTTCGGAAGATATTTTCGTGTAGGTTATGAACTCCTTGCCAGTTTTCTAATTGAAAGAGATAAAAGGCCCTCTTAATTCTTTTTAATTCTGTGAAGGCTAAACCAGTTGTTTTTCAAACTAAATGATTCAAAGTTTTGTTCTTTGGTAACTATAATATGAAATTAACGCCCTCTTTCATTAAACCTTTTAATTAAAAATAGATCATAGTAGTAGTTTTTCTATTTTTGTTGCAGAGATTAAACTTATGAACCTTCCGCAAAACGATCAGGAACTTTTAGAAAGTTTCAAAGATCCTGCAACAAAAGAGCAGGCTTTTACCGGTATTATAAAAAAATACCAGGAAAAATTGTATTGGCACGTGAGGCGGATGGTAGTGGATCATGAAGATGCCAATGATGTATTGCAAAATATGTTTATTAAAGTTTGGAAAGGATTGGAAAATTTTCGCGAAGACAGTCAGCTCTATACGTGGCTTTACCGTATTGCGACGAACGAATCACTCACTTTTCTTACACAACAAAAAAAGAGAAGTACTTCCTCATTAAGTGATGACGAAAATGGATTGAGTAATAAACTAAAAAGTGATACTCACTTCGATGCTAACAAGCTGGAATGGAAACTTCAACTAGGTATTCAGTCGTTACCGGAAAAACAAAGGTTGGTTTTTAATCTAAGGTATTACGATGAAATGCCTTATGAGCAAATGAGCAAAGTATTGGAAACAAGTGAAGGCGCACTAAAAGCTAGTTATCATCATGCGGCAAAAAAAATTGAAGATTTTATCTTAAATCATTAAACTAAGTAGAAATACGATAGTCTGTAATCAGGAATGGATAAAGAAAACGAAATATTAAAAGAATTAGAAGAAATAAGCCCCACGCTCTGTCAAATGCAGAAAGTAAACGTATTTGAAGTACCGGAAAATTATTTTGAAGAACTAACGGAAAAGTTAACGCTGTTTACGCTACTTAATGTAAATGAAAACAGCGCTTTTATTCCTGAAAAAAATATGACTCTTTCCGAAATGAGGGATATTCCTGAAGGATATTTCAATTCATTAAGCGATCGCATTCTTTCAAAAATAAAGAACAGTGAAGCACAAAATGAAGAAGAAGAATTGATTAATTCTTTCCCCGTTTTATATTCTTTAAAAGGTAAAAATGTATTCAGTATTCCTCAAAATTATTTTCAAGATTTAGGAAGCATTATTCTTAATAAAATAAATAATAAGCAAGAGGCAAAAGTAGTTTCGATTCAATCTAAATGGTGGAAATATGCAGCGGCGGCCGTGGTTACAGGCGTTATTGCCGTTAGTTCTTTAATCATACTTAATGACCATTCTAAAGTAACAGCAAATACTACGGCATCTGTTACTTCAGCCAAAATTCCAGATTATATACAATCCTCCTTTAAATATAAAACGCCTGAACAAGTAGATGAAGGGATAGCATCATTAAGCGATGATGAAATAATTAGATACCTGGAAAAGCATGGCAGCATAATTGACAATGATTTACTAACTAAAGGTGTGGATGTAAAGGAACTTCCTTCTACAAATGATTATTTGACAGATGAGAATACCCTGAACGATTATTTACAAAAGATCGATGCAAAAAACGCCAATCAAAATACTCCATAGTAATGAAAAAATATATCCTCATATTATTGGCCACTCTCGGAAGTTTTTTTTATGTGAAAGCGCAGGATGATGCTGGTCAAAGAGCAGAAAAAATCCAGGCTTTAAAAATTGCATTCATCACTCAAAAGTTACAATTGTCAACTGGTGAAGCTGAAAAATTCTGGCCTGTTTACAATCAATATGAAAACGAAGTAAAAAACCTGCGTGCGAATAATAAAGATGGCGATGTACTTGAAAATGAGCAAAAATTATTAGATATCAGAAAAAAATATAAGCCTTCTTTTGAAAAGATCCTGGGGCCTGAAAAAATTAATAACCTCTTTAACTCCGAAAGAGATTTTAGAAATGTATTAATAAAACGCCTGAAAAATCGTAATCAGCGCGGTGGGAGGTAATTAATTTTAAATATTAAAAATATTTTAAATGAAGTATGGGAGAGATGAAAATTTCTCCTATTTTTGTAGCTAGGTGTTTTTCATAGGTTAGCAACGGCCAGCTCTTTTTAGGGCAGGCCTTTTTTATTTAGGTCAAAATTTAAATATGGGAAATTTAATGTCATGATAAAAAAGAAATGTCCATTTTTCTTCTTCACCTTCTTTCCACCATTGTTGCCTTAATTCCATTGCTTTCAGTGGATCAAAATCATACTTGGTTTTAAAACGGTTTTTCATTTGCTGCAATTGAGGTGCCACGTCGCCACCATAAAAAAAAATTTCACCATTTTCTTCTATTTTAAATACCTGGTGATAAGGGCAATGGGCACCGGTAACTTTGTAATGAATGTATTCATCAATATCGCCATCACCTTCTACAAAATGTAATCGGGGATTGTTTTCAAGAAATAAAAAGTTTTCTTTTTTATAAGAAGACGAAGCATTTTCCATTGCGAAGTTCCAGTGGTTTTTATTGATAAAGTATTCAGCATTTTCAAAAGCGGCTATTTTTTTATTAGGATAGGCCATGCCTCCCGAATGGTCTTTATGCAAATGTGATAAAAGTACTTTGGTTACATCCGTAGCATTGATACCATTGGCTGCCAGGTTTTTATGTATTTGCAACTGGCCTTTTTCGTCGGTTAACCCGAGCCCGGTATCAAATACAAGAATATCGCTGGAGGTGATGACGGCAAATGGTTGAATCTCTACCAGCAAACTTCCTTTGGTGCGTTGTTGCAAATCATCTTTATTAATATCAAAAGAGATAAATTTCTTTGTTTTATCTATTGTGAAAGCACCTTCGCTGAGGGGGATTATTGTCATTTAATGATGTTTAAATTTTTACTATTTTTTTGTATTGCCAAAATGCTGTTCAGATAATTATCAGGTGTTTTATTGTTGGCTTCAATACTCCTTTTAACATAATTAAACGATTTCAAACCATCAAACTCTTTATCTCAATACCATGTGCCTGTCAGCATCAAGCCTTACCAGGATGAATATTAAAACCGTAAAAGTTAACAATGATGAGCCTCCATAGCTAAGTAATGGCAATGTAATTCCAATTACCGGGGCCAGGCCAATAGTCATGCAAATATTAATAGTTACATGAAAAAACACAATGGCCGCTACACTATATGCATATACTCTGCTGAAAGTACTTCGTTGCCTTTCAGCCAAAAAAACTATTCGTAACATGAATAATACGTACAAAATAATTACAAGACTGCTTCCCCAAAAACCAAAATTTTCTCCTACCGAAGTAAAAATAAAATCGGTATGCTGCTCTGGCACAAAATCTCCCTGAGTTTGTGTGCCTTTTAAAAATCCTTTACCCCACATTCCTCCGGATCCTATTGCAATTTTTGATTGTTTTACATTATAATTTTCTTTGGCCTTTTTCTTCTCTTTTGTTTTCTCAATGGCTTTTAATTCTTCCTTGCTTAATTGGGCATCTCCCTTATCAGGAACATAATCTGCCCCAAATGTGTTCATAATTCTTTCTACCTGATATGGTTGAAGTACATGACTAAAAATATAAGGTACTGCAAATCTTTGTATGCCTACACATAGTAGCCATACGCCGAGAATAACTACTAAAACTCCTTTATCCCGTTTTATATTTCTTTTTAAAAAGTAAATAGTAATTATGGCAATAGCGGTGAGAGTAATAGCGAGGGTATTTTTTTCAATTAATATGGTAGCCACCACCAGTACAGCGAAAGAAAATCCGATTATAAGATAAACGGGAGGTAAACCTTCGCGGTACATGGGAATTAAAAATGCAAAATATACCAGTGCCAACCCGGTTTCATTTTGAAAAATGGAGAAAACAGCAGGCGTTAAAACAATTGCGGCAGCAATAATTTGGGAACGGGTATTTTCAAAATTGGTTTCGGGTCGCGAAAGATATTTCGAAAGTGCCAGCGCTGCAAAAATTTTACAGGTTTCTACCGGTTGCAAATTAAAAAAACCTAAAGGTATCCACGATTTGGAACCATTAATATCTTTACCCACAATAAACGTGGCTGCCATAAGAAAAATCCCAAAAACGTAGCTGATATTAGCTGTAGCTGTAAAAAATTTACTATCGGTGAGGAGAATAAAAACAGCCACCACCGCAGAGATACCAATGAATAGTAACTGCCTGGAATAATTTTTTTTTAGTCCGGTTATATTCTGTAAAATGTTTTCACTGTGATGATATTCAACCGAAAAAATACAAATAAGTCCAATACTTACAAAAATGATATAAAACCATACAGTTATCCAATCAATCCCTTTTGATATTACTACCTGATCGCGCATTTAATTACCCAAATTTTAGTGTATGGAATCAATATTATTTGGCTTCTTTTGTCTTTCAGGGAGCAAAGCGTCTGTAACATGTTTTCCTTTCAAATCTTCTTTTTTATGAGGAACAGAGTCAGTAACTGAATGTTCCTGTTGTTTTGATTTTTTTAGTTTTTCAAGTCCTTCAGTCTCATCCTGATCCTCTACTCCAACAGTATCTTTTGCAATTTTTGTGTATCCTTTTTCCAGACGGTAAGATGTATCTTTTGCGTGTAAAAGCGAATCTCTTTGACGAATGGCCTGATAAATACGCGCTGGCATCAGGTTCATTTTTGAGATCGCCTCCACCCGGGCCTGTCTTTCTTTTCCAGCAATGGAATCATTTAAGTATTGTTCAATCATAAGGCTGGCGATAGGCGCTGCGGTGGTTGCGCCAAATCCGGCATTTTCACATATCACAGCGATGGCAATACGCGGATTGCTCCGCGGCGCAAATGCTGTAAATACGGCATGGTCCTTTTGTTTCACCCCTTTATAAGAATTTTCTACAGTTCCTGTTTTGCCACAAACAACCACTCCGGGTACTTTAGCTGCGGCACCGGTTCCCCGTTCCATTACTCCCTGCATACCATCATGTACTAATTCAAAAATAGTGTCGGGAATATTTATGAGACGATGGCGCAATTTAAACGAATCAAGAAGCCCAAACTTGTCACCGCCATCAATTGAATCTATCATGTGTGGCGTAATGTACCACCCTTTATTAGCAATATAAGCTACCTGATTAGCCAACTGCAACGGGGTCTCTTCAACTTCTCCCTGTCCAATACTTAAAGAACGGAAGGTGCAAAAATTCCAATGACCTTCCCCATATATTTTATTATAGGTTTTGGGAGTTGGTATTAATCCTGATCTTTCCGACGGCATATCAACCCCTAATTTGTGACCAAGACCAAAAGCATGCATATATCTCCCCCAAACTCTTAATGCGCTATCTACGGAACCATAAGCAGGATTATTAATACAGCGCTGCATTACGTTGGCAAAATAAGTGTTATCTGAAACGGTAATAGCCTGTTTCAAATTAAATGTGCCAATATCCAGGCATTTCATTGGCCTGCCACAGCCATAAAAAGCTCCTGTACATACAAAACTGGTGGATGGTGTGATAACCTTTTCCTCCAGCCCAATCAAAGCCTGTAAGGTTTTGAAGGTAGAACCGGGGCTATAGGACGCGTTTATTGAGCGGTTAAGCATAGGAAGACGCGGGTCTAAAAGTATTTCTGCGAAGTGCTTTTTTCTCTCAGATCCTGTTAACAAACTGGGCTTATAAGTTGGGCTGCTCACCATCGCTAATACACCACCGGTTTTGGGATCTATAGCTACGATGGCTCCAATTTTATTTTCCATTAAATGTTCACCCAATTTTTGAAGTTCAATATCCAGTGACATGTGCAAATTTTCTCCCGGGATAGCTGCTGTATCAAAATTTCCATTATCAAGCCGGTCTGTGAGCCGGTTTTTATTATCGCGCTTCCAGTATTCTATTCCGCGCTGGCCCATCAGCACTCTTTCATAACTTCTTTCAAGCCCTGTTTTGCCCGCATAGTCCCCCATTTGATACCCTTCTCCTTCATGCCTTTTTAAAAAATTAGAATCTACCTCCGACAAATACCCAAGAATATTTCCTGCCGCATCAAAGGGATAGTCCCTGGTGGGCCTGGCTTGCAGGTAAAATGCCGGAACGAACTTGAACATGCTTTCATTTAAACGGGCAATCTTTTCAGTTGGCAAAGAAGTCTCAAAAACGGAAGGGCGATAACTTCTGTTTTTAATAATTGAAGTAAGAATTCTCTTTCTAAATTCTGCAGTGTCAATACCCAGAATGCGGCAAAGAGACGCTGTGTCAAGATTCATCCCTCTTATTTTTCCGGGAGTTACCATTAAATCATAAATAATCGTGTTGCGCAGAATAGCTTTGCCTTTGCGGTCGAACAAGATACCACGGTCAGGGTAAACTACTATTCTAAACTTACCTTGCTCGTCTGCCATTATGGAGTACTTCGTATTTAATACCTGCAGGGAGAATAGACGAAAAATAATAACCAATCCCATAAACAGGATCATAGCTATTATTACATTCTTCCTTGACTGATTAAATACTGACAAAACTTTAAATGGTTTATGGAAATGAGAAAATAAGCAACGATTTTCATGTGCAAAAGTAGCACGTCTGAATTGCAATTATCCTAAATCTTTGTTTGCTACAAATATTAATTTTGTTAAAACAATTCTTATGCATTCATAAACCCGAAGAATTCCTGAATAATAATTCTTTATTTTAAAAAAACCATACCGGAAAGCTTTTGGCCGCACAAACGGTGGAATGCATTCGGGTTGTCCGAAGTTAGTTTGCTAAACATCCGGGGGAACCTCTTTTTTAAAGATGAAAATAATTAGGATTGACATCCCGTATAATTATTTCGGAGAAGTAATACCCCTTCTCCCCCGAAGTAAATTATTGAGTTTATTTTACCCTACTTAATTCACGGCTTTATCTCTTGCGCAGTATAAAATGAATAAAGCTAAATGGTATTTGTCCTGAATCTTTGTTTTCTAACAAACAATAATTCTGTTAAGACGATTAACACTAAACTTACTGCGGTAGATATTAAAGTTTTCAAAATAAAATAGAAAAAGCCGCCGGTTTGCATTGCCTGCAAAAAAAAGAGAAAAGAATGATGTATAAAAGTCAAAATGGTTATATAAGTAAAATAGGGTGTGAAGCCCATGCTTTTTATTGAAGGTTCATTATAATTACTTTCCGCCCCTTCTTGTGAAATAAGTAAATTGATTAAAAATGGCCTTATATATGCGATTAAAACACAAGGCGCTGTATGCAAGCCATAGGTTTTAGTAAAACTATCCAATGCGAAGCCTAATGCAAAAGCCAATATCATTTGAGTGCGGCGGCCCATTTTAAAAGGAAGCCATAAAATAAACAAGAAATATAAATAAGGTGTAGCCAATTGATGCAGGGGAGGAACTTGATTTAATACAAATACCTGGACTAAAATAAAAAGGCAAAACCTCACTATATTTTTTACGAGATTACTCATTTGCTTTTCACTTTTTTTAGAAGCTGTTGTGGTTCATCTTTTTGAAGATTGTTGATGATGTAGGAAAATTGAAGATTTTCAAAATTAGCCGCAGGCGTTACTCTTACTGTATATGAACTGCTGGTTTTATCATTTATAATGTCTTTTACAAAGCCAATGAGTAAACCAGGAGGGAATTTATCTGAATAACCACTTGTTATCACAGTATCTCCGGAAGAGACTTTTACAGTTTTAGAAATGTCTTTTAATAATAAGATTTTTGACGATTTACCATCCCAGATCACTGTCCCGGTTTCACCGCCTTTTTTCAACCTGGCACTAAGATTACTTTGCTCATGAAGTAAACTCATAACCACAGCATAATTGTCACTCACTTCCATTACAGTTCCTATTACCGCGTTATTAGGATCTATTACCCCCATATCCGGGTGTATGCCTTGCAATAAGCCTCTATGCAGTTCTATATAATTATTAGGTTGGCTTACAGAATTGCTTACCACTTTTGCCTGCATGTATAAATATTTTCTTTGAGATTGCAGTGAGTCTATATTGAGCGTATCTATAGCGATCTTATTTACGGTATCAGGCATTTCAAAATCCTGTTTCAATTTATTATATAAAACTTCATTGGCTTTTACAAGAGAATCGTTGGTTCTTTTTAATTGAAAATAATACTCTACGTTATTATATTGTTTACTTACCTTACCTGTTATTTCACCGGCAATGGCTGAATAAACGGTATGATGAAAACGATTATAGGTGAAGAGCATGTAAAACGACACACCCATCAAAAATAAGAAGAAAATAAAGGTGAAATAAATGCGGATAAAAAGAAAAATATTGCGCATACCTGCTTCCTGCTGATGCAGAAGAATTTATAATGTTGACCGGAAATATACATCAATTAATTGAATGCTACCATACAGCTACCTCATCACAAAAGGATACCTGTCATAATGCTTTAATGCAAGCCCGGTACCCCGAACGACACTTTTCAATGGATCATCCGCTATATGAACCGGCAGTTTAATTTTTGCCGCCAGTCTTTTATCAAGCCCTCTCAACAATGCGCCACCCCCGGTTAAGTATAAACCTCTGCGATATATATCAGAAGCCAGTTCGGGCGGAGTAGTCTCCAAAGCTTTTAAAATGCCTTCTTCTATTTTAAAAATTGATTTGTCCAAAGCTTCGGCAATTTCCTGGTAGCTTACCATTATTTGTTTTGGAATACCGGTTACCAGGTCACGGCCATTTACAGGCATATCTTCAGGAGGATTATCAATGTCTTTCATGGCAGCGCCTATCTGAATTTTAATTTGTTCTGCTGTGCGTTCTCCAATTAATAAACTATGATAGCGTCTCAAAGCCTCCATTATGTCAGCGGTAAATTCATCACCTGCAACACGGATAGACTGGTCGCAAACAATGCCCGCCAAAGCAATAACTGTAATGCCGGTAGTGCCGCCACCAATATCAATGATCATATTACCAACCGGCTCTTCCACATCTATACCAATACCCAAAGCCGCTGCCATAGGCTCATGCAGCAAATAAACTTCTTTTGCACCTGCCTGCTCAGCGCTATCTCTCACTGCGCGTTTTTCTACTTCTGTAATGCTGCTTGGTATGCATATCATCATGCGCCAGCTTGGTGGAAATAATGGTTTTTTGGGATAAATCTTTTTGATCATCTCACGAATCATTAATTCAGCAGCATTAAAATCGGCAATGACACCATCTTTCAAAGGACGCACCGTTCGTATGCTTTCATGAGTTTTTTCATGCATCATCAGCGCTTTCTTTCCTACTGCTAATATATTTTTTGGATTATTCCTGTCTAACGCCACAATAGATGGTTCGTTTACTACCACCACATCATTATGAATGATCAATGTATTTGCAGTACCAAGATCAATGGCTATTTCTTGTGTAAAAAAATTAAAAAGGCCCATGTTTTTTTAGGTATATTGAAAATTTATTAATGCCTGCAAAGTTGTGGAAATAATTTGGAATAACCGCCTAATACTATTGAAGGTTTTTATATGAAACGCAATTAGAAATTACAAATTGTTTTAAAACGATAAAAAAGTGATATTAATAATTATTTAAAATTTCTAAAATTTGCTGAAAAGAAAAATTTAAGTGTGGTTTTAATGTAGATTCAAATTAAATATTTATAATGAAAATTCAGCAAAGGGATATTGTAGAATTAAACTTTGAGCTTCCGGAGGGAAGATTTAAAGCGCACCCGGCGCTTATTATTTCAAATGAAAATGTCTTGTTTCCTCACTTAACAACTCAACCAAAGACATATAAAACCAGGAAGGTTTCAAAAATCTTCCTGGTTTGTGGACATATTTCCAATTTATTGCCCCACCATTTTAAAGTACAAACACAATTGTTTTTTACTTTAAATTTTAAATAAAACATTAAAAATACTCACTCCACAAACTCATACCCAATGTCGGTCCTGAAATAAATTCCCTCAAAATGTATCTGATCTAAAATTTCTTTTGACAATTCTATCGTTTCGCCCAGCGTACCCGCCATTGCGGATACAGCCAATACCCTTCCGCCATTGGTAACTATTTCATCATTCAATTGCATGGTACCTGCATGAAAAACCATTACGCCTCCATCTTCATCAATATGTTTTATCGCCTGCGGATTGTCAAGATAACCCAACTCAATTGGTAGTCCCTTTTCATAATCTTCGGGATAGCCGCCGCTTACAGCCA
>JBDTEK010000119.1:0-4532 GCA_039922575.1 Ginsengibacter sp. | reverse complement strand
GCGCGGATTGTACTGCTTTTAAAGAGGAAGTAAATTTTTCCAAAGCCACCACAGCAGCATTATAAGCCTGGTAAATATTCTGCTTTAACGTCTGGTTATCAAGATCCTTTTGGTAAGCTACGTTTTTAATATTCAATTTTGACCTCTGGTAATTTGCTTTTCCCTGCCATCCGTTAAAGATGGGGACGGAAATAGAAATTCCAATCTGTTGGCCAAAGTTATTACTGAGTTGAGTGCCAAGAGGATCTGAAGTAATATAGCCGTTTTTGCCCCCATTAGTAAATAAAGGTTTTTGAACATCTATAAAGCCTCCGGAACCATCCGGAACCACTAAACCACTTGGGCCATACCCCTTGGGGATTTGAGCATATATAGGTGAACGAAAATATCCATAATTAGTGCCAAGACTTCCGAATGCTGAAATACTTGGATAAAGCGCGCCTTTTGCAGCCAACGAATTTTTTTCCGCCGCTTTTAAATTAAAGTCATTCATTCTTTGCTGGGGAAGGTTTACTACCGCTAATGCATAAACGTTTTCCGGTTGCAATTCTCCAATAGGATCCAACGGGATTTTATCTACCGGCGGCTCTTCTATTTCAAAAGCTGCGGCTGCATCCAGGTTCATGTTTGCCTTCAAAATGTATTTTGCCTGGGTTACATTTCCAATTGCCGAAATTAAGTTAGCGCTATCATTGGCAAGTTGTGCTTCGAGTTCTACTGCGTTTAACTCGGGCAAAGCGCCGGCGTTTACCTGTTTGTTTACAATATTCAATTGCGAAACGGATTGCTTTACCTGCACATCTGCAATACTTTGCTGCTCACGCGCTAAAAGCACCTGCAGGTAAGCATTAGCAACTGACAAAGCAATGTCATCTCTCAATTTATCAGTGGCAGCTTTCGCGGCTTCTTCCGACCATTGATTGGCGAGAATGGTATTCTTTTTTGAGAACCAGTTGAATATCTCTACGCTGCTTTGAAAGTTCAGCCCGATAGAAAAGTAGTTTTGATTTTCTAAAATGCCGGTAGAAGGATTTTGAGATTTTCCAAACCGGTAGCCATCATTGTTACTGAAACCAGCGGTAGGTATCTGTGAAAGTTTGCTTTGCTTATATGTAATGCCGGCCAGATCTGCTTGTATTGCGCTTTGCTTTATACTAATATTATTATCCATCGCATAATGCACACATTTCAGCAAATCCCATTTTTCCTGGGAATGAGCATTTAGAACAAAAAACAATACTGGCAAAAAGACTAATAGTTTACGGACCATTTGACAAAAATAATGATTTGAGTAATTAAGTAATACAGGTTAGGATAAATGGTAATTAGGCTATTTGAAAGAGAAATGTAATCTGAAGACTATATCTTAACCCTTAATTAATTTCTACCCCATGCCCGCAAATCCTCTTTCCAAATCCTCAATAATATAATTCGCGTCTTCCAATCCTACATACAATCGAATCATACGGTGATCCCTGTTATTGGCATCAAATTCATTTTCTTTTATAGATGCGGCTCCTGGTATAATTAACGATTCATGGCCGCCCCAGCTTACAGCCATCAAAATGTGCTTCAGGCTGTTGCAAAAGTTCTCTATTTCTTTTACTTTTTTCGCTTTCAAAACAAATGAAAATAATCCGCCAGCGCCGCTCATTTGTTTTTTCGCCAATTCGTGTTGCGGAAACTGATCATCAAAAGGGAAAAGCACTTCTTCTACCTTACCGTTATTTTTTAAGTAAGAAACTACTTTTTTTGTCGTTTCAGAAATGCGTTCCAAACGCACGGGCAACGTTCTCAAGCCACGTATCAGCAACCACGCGTTAAATGGAGTAGTGCCGATTCCCATGTTCATATATTCGCTATAGAATATTTTTTCTATCATTTTTTTACTGCCACAAAGCACGCCTGCCACTACATCGCTATGGCCATTAATATATTTGGTAGCACTTTGCAAAACCAAATCAATTCCAAATTCTATTGGTCTTTGATATAACGGTGTGCAATAGCTGTTATCGCAGATCGTAATAATGCTTTTAGATTTTGCTAATTTTGCCACCGCTTCCAGGTCTTGCAAATAAAAGCTCCAACTGTTGGGTGTTTCCAAATAGATAATCGTTGTATTAGGACGAATGGCTTTCTCAAAATTCTCAACATTTCTTCCATCTACATAAGTGGTAGTAACATTAAACCGGGGAAGTACATTATTGAATAATTTTTGCGCCCAGCTATATGGTTTTTCTACAGAAACTATATGATCGCCACTTTTTACATTGGCAAGAACAGAAGTGAAAACAGTACCAGCTCCACTATTAAAAACAAGGCAGGCTTCTGCTCCATCAAGGGCAGCCATTTTTTGCGACAAAATACTTAATGTCGGATTAGTGGCGCGGCTGTAAATAAAATCGGAAGATTCATCTTTAAGCGCATTCCGGAAGTCATCAACAGTTTTAAAAGAAAAGTTGCTCGTTTGAATAATAGGCGGAGCAACCGCGTTGAAATAATCTTCACGGTCTTCACCCAATTCATTTATTATGTAAGAAATTTCTTTTGCATTCATATTTTATTATTTTTTTTCTTGAAATTGATTTAGTTTTTTTACAGGAAAGAATTTCAATTGTGTTATTAAACATAAATAAAGCCAATAATACAAAGCTTTCATTTTCAAACTTTTTTTTTGAAAAATGACATTCGCACAAAAAATATCTTCCACAATTCATTTTATATTCCTCTGGTTCATAACTGCAAAAGTAATTAAGGATTACTTTTGAGCATTATTACTATCTCTTTATGAAAAATTTGTTATTCTTATTGCTGCCTGTTTCATTCTCAATGTCCGCTTCTGCACAAACCATTTTTGAAACAGATTCTTCTCAAACACTTGAAAATATTATAGTGAATGCTTATGAAAATAACCGTAAACTTATAGATGTACCGGCAGCCATTAGCGTAGTAACGGCAAGGGATTTGAGCAGGTATGACAATACAGGTATTATCGAATCTCTCAATACCAAACCAGGTGTGAGAATGGAAGAACGGTCTCCGGGAAGTTATCGTCTAAGCATTCGCGGTAGTTCCTTACGTGCACCTTTTGGTGTTAGAAATGTGAAAGTATATTACGACGGTATCCCATTTACCGATCCGGGAGGAAACACTTATTTGAATCAATTGGGATTTTATAATTTCCAATCAATAGAAGTCATCAAAGGTCCATCCGGAAGCATGTATGGAGCAGGAACAGGCGGCGTGCTTTTAATAAAAAACAATACCGCGGACTTTCATCCCGGCGCATCTGTAATGTATAATTACGGTAGCAATAATTTGAATAACGCGGATGTTAATTTACGATTTGGAAAAGAAGGTGCACAAAACACCATTAATTTTCAGCATCAAACGAGCGACGGCTATAGAAATCATACCGCCATGCGACGTGATGTTTTTAGCTGGGATGCCGTTTTTAAAAAGAGTAAGGAAACGGTGTTACAATCACATTTTCTCTATGGCGATATGTATTATCAAACGCCGGGCGCACTCACCAAAAAAGAATATGATTTGGATGGAAGATCCGCAAGACCTCACGCTGGCTCTTTCCCCAGCGCCGACGAAGCTAAAGCAGCATTTTTTGCAAAAACATTTTTAGCAGGATTTTCATTAGATCAAAAAATAAATAATTATTGGAAAAATACAACTTCTCTTTACGCAACCTATTCTCAAAACAGAAATCCCAATTTCAGAAATTACTCAAGAACTTCTGAGCCAAACCTCGGAGGGAGAACCAATTTTCAATTTAATAAAGAGTTTAAGGATATAATACTTACACTCAATACCGGTGCGGAATTTCAACAAAGTTTTAATACACTGAGAGTTTATAATAACAATGGTGGCATTCCGGGAGCTTTGCAAACTGATGATGAAATTTATAATACGCAAGGTTTTGTTTTTTTACAGGCCAATGCAGAAATCAAAGGCGGATGGACCTTTACCCTGGGCGCCAGCATCAATGAATCAACACTTAATTTCAGCAGGTTTTCGACCACACCTCCTGAAAATGAAAGAAGAACTTTTAAAAATGAGTTGGCTCCCCGCTTTGCGTTATTAAAAAAATTAAATAAATCTCTATCTGTATATGGAAGCATTGCAAGGGGTTTTTCTGCGCCTGCTACAGCGGAAGTATTGCCGTCAACCGATATTTTCAACACCACGCTGCAAGCTGAAAGTGGCAATAACATTGAGTTTGGAACAAGAGGGAATTTTTTAAGAAACAGGTTATATGTTGATATTAACGCATTTTTTTATCGCCTGAAAAACGCCATTGTTCAAAAGCGCGATCTAAGCGGAGCCGATTTTTTTGACAATGCTGGGTCTGCAAAACAAAATGGTTTGGAAAGTTATGCATCGTATGAATTAATTAATAATGAGCAGCAATTTTTTAATTATGGGTTTATTTATATCAGCGATACATGGAATAATTTTCGATATAATAATTACAAACAATTGAATACCGATTTTTCCGGGAATAAAATTCCGGGAGTAGC
>JBDTEK010000118.1:0-13494 GCA_039922575.1 Ginsengibacter sp. | reverse complement strand
AGAGGTTTTTTTTATTTAAATTTGCGACGAAATTTTTTTCATTGTTTTCAAAGTCCAATAGGAGCGACATGTTAGTAGTAGGTGCAATTGTGGCAATGTGGATTTCAAAGCTCCATAGGAGCGACATGTTAGTAGTATTAATGGTAGTATTAATGGTAGTAATGTGGTTTTATAAAGCTCCTTAGGAGCGACATGTTAGTAGCGAAAAAACCGGGAATGGTTCATTAATTATTTATAAGGATATGTTTGAGTTTCATGCTGATAGAAAAAGATATTTTGATATGCAGGTATTGAATGCCGAAAAGTATGTAATACCATTTATTGAGCAAAATTTTTTAATAAAAGAAGGTATGCGCGTTTTGGAAATTGGTGCGGGTGAAGGAGGGGTTTTAAAAGCATTTATAAATAAAGGTTGTACAGGAGTGGGTGTAGAACTTGACCCTTCACGGGTGAATGATGGCAATCAGTGGTTAAAAGAAGATATTGAAAATGATAAACTTCGCTTATTAATAAGTGATATTTACGATGTGGATGAAAAGGAATTGGGTGGCAAATTTGACGTTATTCTTTTGAAAGATGTAATTGAACATATTCATGACCAGCGTAAATTAATAGGACTCCTTCGTTCATTTTTGAAACTGCAGGGGGTTATTTATTTTGGTTTTCCTCCATGGCAAATGCCTTTTGGTGGCCATCAGCAAATGTGCGAGCATAAATTATCTAAAGTGCCTTATTTACATTTACTTCCGGAATTTTTATATAAAAAGATGCTTCAGTTATTTAAAGAATCCCCTTCCACAATAGACAATTTGCTTGAAGTAAAAGAAACGGGCATTTCAATAGAAAGATTTGAAAAAATTGTAAAGGACGAAAATTACCTGACTATTAGCAAAACTTATTATTTTATTAATCCGATTTATGAATGGAAATTTGGATGGAAACCTAAAGTTCAAAATTCTTTAATTAGTAAAGTCCCTTACCTGAGAAATTATATTACTACCTGTGTGTATTATTTAATTTCACCGGTTTCCTCCTCAGATTAAGAAATATATTGGATATGTTCTATATAATTATAACCTTCTTTTGACCGGCTATTTATCGGTAATTTTACCCTTCATAAAAGTAAATGAATTGTGGCTGATATTATAAATCTTTTACCCGAAAATATTGCTAATCAGATTGCCGCCGGAGAAGTAATACAAAGGCCGGCAAGTGCAGTAAAAGAATTACTGGAAAATGCTGTAGATGCGGGAGCTACGGAAATTAAATTATTTGTAAATGATGCTGGCAAAGCGCTGGTACAAGTAATTGATAATGGAAAAGGAATGAGTGAAACTGATGCCAGAATGAGCTTTGAACGCCATGCTACTTCTAAAATAAAAAATATTGATGACCTTTTCCATATAAAAACCATGGGCTTTCGTGGGGAAGCTTTGGCAAGTATAGCTGGTGTGGCACAGGTAGAAATAAAAACCAGGAAAAAGGAAGAAGCTATAGGAACATGTATTGAAATAGAAAATAGCGTAGTAAAATCGCAGCAGCCGGTAGCTACTAATGAAGGTACTAATATCAGTATGAAAAATTTATTTTTCAATGTACCTGCCCGCCGGAATTTTTTGAAAAGCAATGCCTCTGAATTACGCCATATCATTGATGAATTTATCCGTGTAGCAATGGCGTTTCCTGAAATATTTTTTTCCTTATCTTCTAATGGCCAGGAGGTATTTCACCTGGAAAAAGGTTCTTTGAAGCAAAGGATTATTCAAATACTGGGAAATAATTATTCAACAAAATTAGTAAGTGTAAAGGAAGAAACGGATTACATGAATATCTATGGTTTTGCCGGCAAACCGGAAACCGTAAAAAGAACCAGGGGCGATCAATACTTTTTTGTGAATAACCGGTTTATTAAGAGCGCGTATTTAAATCATGCAGTAATGAATGCTTTTGCGGATATGATAGCAAAAGATAGTTTTCCGATGTACGCATTATTTATTGAAATTGACCCATCGCGGCTCGATATTAATGTGCACCCAACCAAGCAGGAAATTAAATTTGAAGATGAAAAAATTATTTATGCCTTTGTAAAATCTTCGATAAAACATGCGCTGGCACAGTACAGCGTAACGCCTACTTTAGATTTTGAACTGGACGCTTCTATACAAAAAACTGATGCGGTAAGCCAGCCATTTACCGCCGAAAAACAATTTACAGCTACAGGATCTTCTTTATATAAAACATTTACTCAAAAAAATCAGGCTCATTTTATTAACAGTAAAAGCGATTTAGGAAACTGGGATGAGAGCTTATTGAAACAAAATTTTCCCGATGAAAATACGGGTGAAACTTTGGAAACGGAGATGAAGGATCAAAATGGTTATTTTCCAACTCCGTTTAAAAGTATTCAGCCACCAATAACTGATAAGAAGCCATCCAAAGAAGAATTTATCCAGGTTCATAAGAGCTTTATTATTGCGGAAAATGGAAATGGATTTTTGGTGATTCATCAGCAAAATGCCCACGAGCGCATTTTGTACGAGCGCTTTATAAATGCAATGAAAGGTAAACCCATAGCAACGCAAAGAAGCCTGTTCCCCGTTTCTCTGAACCTGACGCAAGCTGATGCCGTTTTGTTGAGCGAACTTTTACCGGATTTAAATTTATTAGGATATCTCGTAGAGCCTTTTGGCAATAATTCTTTTGTAATACAAGGCTCGCCGGCTGATGTGCCGGATGGTAATGAGAAAGTCGCTTTAGAAAGAATGCTTGAACAATATAAACATTTTAGCATGGAAGTAAATTTCAACAAAAGAGAAAAATTATTACGCTCTATGGCATGGCAACAATCAGTAAAAGCCGGTACTTATCTTACATTAAAAGAAATGAATAAATTGGTTGAAGATTTATTTCTCTGTGAAATAAGTAATACCACACCGAATGGTAAGCCTGTTTTTTTAGAGTTTAAAAAAGATGAAATGAATAAGATGTTTGGAAGATGAGGTGGTGCAGCTATCTGTGGGCGGTCAGCAATGAGCTGTGGGCAGTGGGCAGTAGCAAGGCAATAATAAGCTCTTCACGATTCACCATTCACCATTCACGACTCACGATTCACCATTCACCATTCACCATTCACCATTCACGCTTCACGCTTCACGATTCACGCTTCCCTTTCTTGCGCTCTCAGCCATCTTTCCGGAATTTCGTTATTACTGGCAGATAAATAATCGCCAAGGCTACATGCTATTATTTTTTTATCGGGTAACTGCATCCACCATCTTCCGGTTTTTTTACTTTGCATAAAAACCGTATCTACTTCAGCGAATGCAGTATGATATTCATTAAAATTATGCTTTTCACCAAGTTCAGCTTCTTGTTTACTTCTGCTTCTGCCATCAATAAAATACCAAAGCATTTGTGAAATCTGTAATGCAGTGAGGTTTTTTTCGTCTTTAGCTGCATCATAGCCATAGATTCCGATTGAAGAAAGCTGATGGCTCATGCCGGCATAACGGGCAAGGCTACACGCTTCTTCTCCGGTAAATCCATTCGGGCTGCATGATGAGGCAGGTGCATCACTGTTCTTTATTGCTGCTATGTCAAAACTAAGCATATCTGAATTTCTCAAAACCGGTTCCATTTCATCAAGTTGTTCTTTGGCTGTACCTACACGGTAACAATCAAAACGAAGCTTATCAATTGTTTCCAGCATACGGGGATGCACAAAATAGCTTTGAAAACCGATGTGGTTGTAATGCTTTACCATATTGGGCTCGCTCGTGAGCATCTCCATCAGAAAGTTTTCACTTCTCAAAGAAGATTCGCTTTTGAGGTCAATAGCGGAATCAATAATGGTGGCTTCTATGATCTGGTTAAGGTCTTTGTAAGCAAAATACGTTGCCATCGTATTATCATGCGAACCGCCAAGAATTATTACCGTTTTATTCATTTTTAATAATTCTTTTACTACCATTTTTACAGCAGAATAACTATCGTTTATTGAAGCGCCGCATTTTACATTCCCGATATCAGCTATTAAAATATCATTATGCCAGTAATGTAACCTGTAAAATTGTCTGCGTATGGAGTCGGCAGCGTTTACTTTTGCAATGAAACCTTCACCACGAAATTCATTAATTCCTAATATTACCAGGTCAATGTTTTCAAGATCCGGTAATTCTTCTTCAAAAATTTTAATGACACTTCCCATTTGCCTATCATTATAAGCATTGTCGTCATTGAGGGCGGCTATATTTACAGGAGTTAAGAAATCTTGCAGATCGTACATTGAATATTATTTGTCCGCAAACCTAAAAGATTAATGGGAGAATTAAAATTGTGAAAAGAATTATTTTCTGCGTTACGAAAAAAAAATTAAATACCTCTTTGGCTTAACTTCGCGGCTATGGAAAATTTGTTACAACAGATTGAAAACCTGCGTAAGGAAATTACTGCTTTCTCTGTAGAAGTTAAAAATCCTGCGGAAGTTTTTCGGATAAAGTTTATTGGATCCAATGGTTCGGTAAAATCTTTAATGGGAGAAATGAGAAACGTTGCGCCGCAAGAAAAAAGAGAAATGGGGAAAGTGCTTAATGAGCTTAAGTTATTTGCAGAGACAAGATATGAAGAGTTAAAGAAGACAACCGGAAACCTGACGGAAGCAATTCAAAGCGAATTGGATCTTACTTTGCCGGGAGATACTTTCCCATTGGGCAGCAGGCATCCAATTGGTATTGTCAGAAATAAAATAGTGTCCATTTTCCAGCGACTTGGCTTTGCGGTGGCAGAAGGCCCGGAGATAGAAGATGACTGGCATAATTTTACAGCGCTGAATTTACCCGAGAATCATCCGGCAAGAGATATGCAGGATACTTTTTATGTTTCTCAAAATCCGGCATGGATGCTTCGGACACATACAAGCAGTGTGCAGGTGCGCGAAATGGAAAAGGGAAAATTACCTATCAGAATTATTTGTCCGGGAAGAGTGTATAGAAATGAAACCATCAGCGCGCGGGCACATTGTTTTTTTCACCAGGTAGAAGGCTTATATATTGCGGATAGTGTTTCATTTGCCGATCTGAAACAAACGCTTTATTTTTTTGTGAAAGAAATGTTTGGCGAAGACATAAAAGTGCGTTTCAGGCCATCCTATTTTCCTTTTACCGAGCCGAGCGCTGAAATGGATATTACTTGCCTGATATGTGGTGGCGTGGGTTGTAATGTATGCAAGCATACGGGTTGGGTAGAGATTTTGGGTTGTGGAATGGTGCATCCAAATGTGCTGGAAAACTGTGGAATTGATTCCAAAAAGTATTCAGGGTTCGCATTTGGGATGGGCATAGAAAGAATAACGATGTTGAAATACCAGATAAAAGATTTGAGAATATTCAGCGAAAACGATCTGAGGTTTTTGAAACAGTTTGAGAGCGCGGTTTGATTGAAAAAGCAGTTTGAAAGTGCTGTTTAATTAAAAGGTTTAATTAAATTTGAGTTATGAAAGAGAGTATAATTGAAGTTGAAGAAAAGAAGTTCAATTTTTTCTTTGATCTCTTAAAGAATTTTGATTTTGTTTCTATAAAAGAATTATCAAAGAGAGATGAAATTATAGCTATATCTAAAGGAATGCGGCAAGCGAAATTAGCTTCCGATGGAAAATTTAAAAGCAGGTCTGCTAAATCATTTTTGAATGAGCTTTGAAGTAAACCCTATTTCTTCATTTTCTATTCATAGAAAAGCTGTTTTCAGAATTTAAAATATTATTTACAATAAATAAATCAATGATAATAACCATTTGCATTTGCGGAGCAGGAACCATGGGAAGCGGTATTGCACAGGTATCGGCTCAAAGTGGTTTCGATACGATTCTTTTTGATGTTAATGAAACTGTTCTTGCAAGCGCACAAAATTCCATTCAAAAGAATCTGCAATATTTAGTTGATAAAAATAAAATTCCCGCGAAGGAAAAAGAAGAAATCTTTAGCCGCATTCGATTCGTAAATGAAATAAAAGATTGCACCGGTTTTGTGATTATTGAAGCGATTGTGGAAAAAGAAGAAGCCAAGATTTCACTGTTCAATGATCTGGCAAAATACAATAATGAAGAAGTCATTTTTGCGACCAACACTTCTTCACTTTCTGTCTCCTCAATTCAGGAAAAAGTGATTTTTCCTAAACGGGTTGTGGGAATGCATTTTTTTAATCCTGCTTACATTATGAAGTTGGTGGAAGTAGTACAAGGGCGGCAAACAAATGACGAAGTCGCTCATACAATTTTTAATATTTGCAAACAAATGGGTAAACACCCTGTAATGTGCAAAGACGCTCCGGGGTTCATTGTCAATCGTGTGGCAAGGCATTATTATTTGGAATCGCTTAAAATTGTTGAAGAAGGAATCGCATCGTTTGAAGAAGTAGATCAAATTCTTGAAGCAAGTGGTTTTAAAATGGGGCCTTTTAAATTAATGGACCTTATTGGTATGGATATTAATCTTGCCGTTACAAAAAGTATGTATGAAGCATTTGATAAAGCGGCACGTTTTGAGCCTTCACCTCTACAAATAGAAAAGGTAAAAAATAACGAGCTAGGTAAAAAAACCGGAAAGGGTTTTTATGAATATGCCAAACAGCAAGCCGTATAAAAACTACTATTGCAAAAAACGGTACCAAAATTTAAATAATGCAGGAGATTTTACATCCCAACAAAAAAAACCAGGAACAAAAAATATTGGTAACAGGCGCGGCCGGCCTTGTTGGCAATGAGTTAGTAAAGCAGTTGCTGCAGGATGGTTATAAGGTTATCGCAATTTACCATTCCACTCCGCTTTCTGTTTCTCATCCAAATTTAAAAATAGTGTCTTGTGATATTTTAGATGTGATTGCATTGGAAGAAGTAATGCAGGGTATATCTCATGTATATCATTGCGCTGCTATCGTTTCTTTTGATCATAAAGAAAGGTATCATCTGCTAAAAATAAATGTGGAGGGCACAGCAAATGTAGTGAATGCGTGCATTGATGCCAGAGTACAGAAGCTGGTACATGTAAGCTCTGTAGCGGCTTTAGGACGAATAAGAAAAGGTGAAACGGTTACAGAAAAAATGAACTGGACACAGGAAACAAGCAATAGTATTTATGGAAAATCGAAGTACCTCGGTGAGCTTGAAGTATGGCGTGGAATTGGCGAAGGACTGAACGCAGTGATAGTGAATCCTACAATAATACTCGGTGGCGATAATTGGGAAACCGGCTCTTCAGCCATTTTTAAAACTGCATACAATGAATTCAAGTGGTTTACTGAAGGTATTTCCGGATTTGTAGATGTGCGTGATGTGGTGCGTGCAATGATTTTGTTAATGAACAGCGAAATAACCGCTCAACGCTTTATTTTAAACGGCGAAAATTTATCTTACAGGGAAATATTTTCTGAGATAGCAGATTGTTTTGGGAAAAGAAAGCCATATAAAAAAGTAACACCGTTTTTGGCAGGAATTGTTTGGAGAATGGAATTAATAAAAACAATGATGACAGGAAAGAAACACTTGCTTACAAAAGAAACCGCCCGCACTTCCCAGGCGAAAGTTTTTTTTGACAACAGTAAAATTTTAAAAGCGCTTCCTCAATTCCAATTCAATAAAATAAAGGATACTATTATTGATACCTGTGCTATTCTTAAAGAAAAATATCATCTTTAAAATTAAAGAACTCTGATGAAAACGTCCCTTTCGAGGCATTTATTTGCTGTGCTATTTTTCAATTCAATTTTTATAATCAGCGCTTTTTCTTTACATGCGCAAGCTTCTTCTTTTATAATAAAAGGAAAGGTTGTTGATAAAAATACAAAAGCGCCATTGCAGGGCGCATCGGTGTTTGCACAGAATACCACAATAGGTGAAGCAACGGATGAATCAGGAAATTTTCGTATCCGGCTACCGGAAGGCGGATATTCATTGGCGGTAACTTTTACCGGATATGAAACAGAAAGTATCAGGGTTAATTATGCTACTTCACAGGAGGGAGATTTGGTATTTGAATTAAATCCACAAGTGAAAGCGCTGGAAGAAGTTTCGGTTGCTATCAGTACTGAAGTAAAAGATGGCTGGCAGAAATACGGACAATTTTTTACCGATAATTTTATAGGTCAAACAAAATTTGCCAAACAGAGCGTAATCAAAAATCCTGAGGTGCTTCATTTTTATTTTAGTAAAAAAAGGAACCGGTTGAAGGTATTGGCAAAAGAACCACTAATAGTTGACAATTTTGCGCTTGGCTATACAATCAAATTTGCGATTGATTCTTTTACCAACGAGTACAATACTAAAACCATATTATTTACAGGCTATCCTCTTTTTGAAGAAATGGATGGAACACCGGAACAAAAAGGAACTTGGGCAAATAATCGTTCGGTTGCATATAAAGGTTCTATGCTTCATTTTATGCGAAGCCTCTATGCGAAGGAATTACAGGCAAATGGTTTTGAACTTCAATTCATCATAAAAAATAATGATGAAGAAATCCCGGTGCCGCTTCCAAATTTGTATGGAGCATTAAACTATGCGAAAGATGACAGCACCCATACCGTTGAATTTCACCCGAATCAACAGGAGGTAGCGTTGATATATAATAAAGAAAAACCCGAAAAATCTTATTCAGATTTAGATTCTTCTACTAGGAAAGATTTTCAATTGTCCACGCTTATTTTTACAAAAGGCGAGTCAATTGTAATAGAACAGAATGGTTACTATTACGATCAGGAAGATATTATTACCAACGGTTATCTTGGTTTTAAAAAGATAGGGGATATGTTGCCGTATGACTATTTGCCTGAATAGGTCGAAGATGAACGCCAATGATTGATTGTTGATGATTCAAAGGTTTCAGAGAAGGAAGTTGTTTTTTTAATGAAGATACCAGTGTTCAGTCGGCAAGAGTTATTTTCCGCTTTTCAGGTTCTTCACTTTTTCCCAAATTTCAGGAAGTCGTTTTATTAAAACCAATTCTTTTCTTTTACTGTAAAATTCCTGAATTGGTGTGCCCCAATAAGTTTTATTTCCTTCTATGCTGGAGGTGATTCCTGCCTGCCCCATTGCTACTGCATTGTCGCCAATGGTGATCGTTTTATTTACACCCACCTGTCCCCAAAGAGTAACGCCATCACCTAAAGTAGTGCCACCGGCAATGCCAACCTGGGCAGCAATTAAACAATTTTTTCCTATCACTACATCATGTCCTACATGTACCAGGTTATCTATTTTGGTGCCCATGCCAATAATAGTAGCATCGCTGACACCACGGTCAATAGTGCAGTTAGCACCAATTTCTACATTGTCATTTATAATTACAATTCCGCAACTTTTCATTTTTTTAAACCAGCTTTCCCTGTTTTTTTTTGTATTAAAATAGAAAGCATCAGCGCCAATAATTGCTCCCGAATGGATTTCTACATTATTGCCAATTATAGCATCATCATAAATGCAGACATTGGGATGTATTACACAATTATCTCCCAACGTTACATTATTCCCTAAAAAAACATTCGGCATTATAATCGTATTCTTTCCTGTTTTGGCAGAATCGCTGATCGTTTTTTTTGATGGGGTAAAAGGCCGGAAATGGTCAACGATTTTAAGGTAGGCTTCAAACGGATCATCAACGATAAACAAAGTTTTTCCAGGAGGCACTTCTTTGCTTGCATTGATAATAATAAAAGTAGCTGCGCTATTGAGACAGGTATTGTAATATTTTGGATGATCTACAAAAACAATATCGCCTTCTTTCACCTTATGGATTTCATTGATGCCTTTGGCGAATGAATTTTCATTGCCCGAAACTTTTGCGGAAATAAAATCAGCGATCCATTTTGTTGATACAGGAGAAGGGAATTGCATAGAATAAATTTAGGGCTCAAAGATAAAGTTTGTAAGAAATGAAACGTCGCTGTTTTTAACAGTTCATAAAATAAAAAAATATTCCGATGACTTTAAATGCTAACGACACAAACGTTTTAACTGATTCTTTTTAAAAAATAAAAATGAATAAATTTTGGTCTATCACTGTAAGCCTGTATGGCTCTATATTCCAGAGGATTTATATTTTAATTTATAAGGAAGAAAAATATTTTTTTAAAAAAATAATCAAATTGCCACGAAGAATTTGATTGAAATCGCCCCATCTTATCCACATGCCTTTAAAAAATGTTGATAAAAAAAAGTGTATTTTTTTTTCTTATAGTCAAAATTATTTTTAATATTGTGTAAGGAAATTTATTTCCTGTACTTACTAACCCATCCATATAACAAGGCCCGTGCATTTTTGACGGGCTTTATTATTTTTACAGACTGGTTTTTAAAAAAATAAAATGCTTGAATAAATATTTTATTGTACACAAACCTTTTAATGTTCTGTCTCAATTTACATCTGCAGATGGGAAAAAAACATTGAAAGATTTCTTTAATGTTCCTCCTGATGTTTACCCGGTTGGCCGGCTAGATTATGATAGTGAAGGATTATTAATTCTGACCAATGATAAAAAATTAAACCGGCTTTTGCTTGATCCGTTGCACTTGCATGAAAGAGAGTATTGGGTGCAGGTAGAAGGCAATGTTTCACAAAAGACAATTGATTTGTTGCAGGAAGAAATGCCAATAAATATAAAGGGTAAAATATACCACACCGGAAAGTGTACAGCAGAAATATTTGGATTTGCCCCAAAGGTAAATGAAAGAATACCTCCTGTAAGATTTAGAAAATCGGTTCCTGACAGTTGGATTAAAATAATTTTGACTGAAGGGAAGAACCGCCAGGTTCGTAAGATGACGGCTCACATTGGATTCCCCACATTACGATTGATAAGGTACCGCATTGAAAAAGTTGCCTTAAAAGGCCTTCATCCGGGAGAAATGAAAACAATATCTCAATCAGAATTGTATAACTTGCTACAAATTAAAAAATAGAAATAAATATGATCAGATCAATGACCGGTTTTGGAAGAGCAGAACAAACCTTGAATGATAAAACCTATTTGGTAGAAATAAAATCGCTTAATGGAAAACAATTAGACATCAATTTAAAAATCCCTGCATTATTAAAGCCTTATGAATTTGAAATAAGAAATTTATTGCAGGAAACATTATTACGGGGAACCGTGGAATGCCTGATAGTGGTGAAACAAAATGGATGTGCAAAGCCGGTAGTGATCAATACTGATCTGATTAAATCTTATTATCAGCAGATTGAAGGATTAGCAGCGGACCTCTCTATTGATACCAACTCTGTTTTGAGCGCTTTACTGCGATTGCCCGAAGTGGTTTCCCCAAGCAATGAAGTGCTTGATGATAAAGATTGGAAGGAATTAAAAAAAGTAATAGACAGCGCCCTGCATGAATTAAATAGTCACAGAAAGGAAGAAGGAAAATCATTAGATAAGGAGCTTCGCCTGCGTATAAAAAACATTCATAGCCAGGAAGAAGAAATTCTAAAACTTGAGCCGCAACGCAGAATAAAAATGAAGGCAGAACTGATACAATTGCTGGAAGAAAATGTGGGCAAAGAAAATTATGATGCTAACCGGTTGGAACAGGAACTCATTTACTATATTGAGAAAATTGACATTAGGGAAGAGCAGGTGCGGCTTAGAAACCATTGTGAATACTTTTTAAATATTCTTGATGATAAAGGCGATGCAAAAGGGAAAAAACTGGCATTTATAATTCAGGAAATTGGAAGGGAAATAAATACAACCGGATCTAAGGCTTATAATTCTGATATTCAAAGATGTGTTGTGCTTATGAAAGATGATCTCGAAAAAGCGAAAGAACAAATTTTTAATGTACTTTGATTCACTTTTTTGTGAGTAACGAAAACAATTTATTTTCTTAAAAAACACCTTAATTGAAAAAAGTTTTACCAATATTATTTATATCATTAATTATTTTTTCGTGCGGCAAAATTGATTTGTTTGAAAAGCAGGCAAATATACCCGATCAGCAATGGTTTTACAGCAATGTACCGCAGTTTACATTCCACATTGACGACACGCTTTCGCATTATAATATTTATGTGGTATTACGGCATACTGATCTCTATAATTATAACAATCTGTGGTTGCGACTGGGTTCAAAAGCGCCGGGAGATTCCATGCGTTTTCAAAATATTAACCTTCGGCTTGCAAGTGATTCAAAAGGATGGGAAGGTTCAGGCACGGATGATATTTATGAAGTGAGAAAAAATATTTCTCCAGGCCCTGTTTCTTTTAAAAGCGCAGGAGATTACACTTTTTCGATAGGGCAGATCATGCGGGAAAATCCTTTGAAATATGTGATGAGCGTAGGACTGCGTGTGGAAAAAGTGAAAATGTAGAATTTCTTTTTAAACAAATATTTATCGGGCTGTTTTCATTTTATAATTTTTGAAATGTATGGCTTACGAGATAATAAAAAATAAATTTAAGATAAAGCCTCTCCGGTATATTTATATCTTTTACTGGTTTTTGCTGGCCTATATTCTTGCTGCGCTTGTATTTTGGTTTATTGCGCTTAATAAGCAAAACCGGGAATTAAGCTTTTATAAACTCGACATGATTGATGTTGATGACATTTCTCATGCACAAAAAGTAGAGAAATTGCAGGATGAAAGAGATCGCAAAACTGACCAATACATTGGGGAAGGCATTACTTTTTTATTGTTGATAGTGGCAGGGGCGGTTTTTGTTTTCAAAATAATAAACCGGGAGCTCGTACAATCACAACAACAACAAAATTTCATGATGGCCATCACGCATGAATTAAAAACGCCTATCGCGGTTACCAAATTGAATTTGGAAACCATGCAAAAGAGAAAATTAGAATTTGAACAACAACAAAAATTAATCAGAGCAACAATACAAGAGGCTAACCGGCTAAACGCCTTGTGTAATAATGTACTGTTGCTTACTCAGATTGATGCGGGAGGATACACGTTAACGAGCGAGAACTTTGACCTGGGCGAACTTGTCAGTGAATGCGCCGGAGACTTTATGATCCGGTTTCCGCAGAGGCAAATTGATACGTGGCTTAATGGAGAAATATTTATTTACGGCGACAGGATTTTGCTGCAACTCGCCATCAATAACCTGCTGGACAACGCTATTAAATATTCCGGAAAAGACGATGTAGTTTTGCTTAAAGTGTTTAAAGAAAATAAATTAATAAAAATACAAGTGATAGATGAAGGCCAGGGAATAATAACCGGCGAAAAAGGTAAGATTTTTGAAAAATATTTTCGCGGGGCGCAAAGACAAACGAAAGGGACTGGATTGGGCCTTTATTTAACCAAAGAAATTGTTAAGCAACATCATGGCGACATCAGCATGACAAATAACGTTCCCCGGGGCAGTATTTTTGAAATAAGATTCAAAGACGCCAAAATTAAATAACCATTAATTTCGCTCATATGCAACAAAAAAAACTTTCCATCTTATTGGTAGAAGATGAAGAAAATTTACAAGATGCTTTGAAGTTAAATT
>JBDTEK010000117.1:0-13354 GCA_039922575.1 Ginsengibacter sp. | reverse complement strand
AGTATTTCTGAGGCGTTCCATATAATTAATGTTCCTACCATTATAGTAATGAGAAATGGAAAAGAACTGGGCCGCGTAGTTGAATATGGCAAAACGGGAAAATGGGATAAAGAACTGGCAGAAATTATCAATAAATAAAAGTTTGTTGATCATAACATATCCTGGTAATTGACACCTCCTTTCACCTATTAAGATTACCAAAAAACTTCGGCAAAAATCCCCGAAGTTTTTTACAATGACGTAGAGTAGCCAGCGGTGCTTCGAACCGACACCAGATACTTAATTAAACAACTTAACAGAAGTAAAACCGGAGGGTTTTATATCATTCTTTTCCAGCATTTTCTTTATACTTATATTTATTTGCTGCCTTAATAAATTTACCGAATCCAGTGGCAACGTGAGTGGTGTAAAATAAACAGAAATAATCAATGCGCTGTCGCTGGTTATTTCCTGCAGATGCACGCTGTAAGAATTGATATTTTCTTCTTTAGATAAAATATTCTTTATTTCTTCAACAACCTTTTCAATATCTACTGAAGTTGTTAGAGAAGATAATACTGTACGTAATTCATTTCTTACCAAATTGCGGCTACTCCAATTATCAAGAACACTATCTACCATTTGTTTGTTAGGCACTGTGACCAAAGATTTTTCATTAGTTCTTATGCGTGTGCTTCTAAGTCCGATTCGCTCAACCGTGCCTGTGATGTCTTTTACTTTCACCACATCCCCTGTTTCAAAAGGTTTATCAAAAAATATGACAAAGGAAGCGATGAGGTTTTCGAGGCTTTCCCTTGCGGATAACGCAAGCGCCGCGCCTACAATACTCAACCCGGTAAGCAGATTACCAATATCAAGGCGCAAAGAAAATTTTAAAATAAAAATGATTCCGAAAATAATAATGATCACCCTTATAAAATCTTTGAAAAAGAATAAGAGCTGGTGTTCACTTGCAGATGTATGTTCTTTAGATCTATGTTTAATAACCTGCATCAAAAAATCCATGAAACGGAGGATAAGAGATACTACACAAATAATAATGATTGCCGATGCAAACGCGCCAACTATATCCTGGCTGGTAACTTTATGAACAGAAAATACAAATGCTTTTGGGAAATTAAGCCTGTCAAGAGCAAAAATAGAGATGATAACAACCAGGATTCTCTCAAAAGGCGAAATAATGATACTATCCAATCTTTTTCTATCCATACCACCCCATTGGGATTTGCCCAATTTAAAAATCAATGAAATGGCATATTTTGAAATAATTCTTTTTAGCAATAATGCCAAAAGAATTGTAATAGCAACCGCGACATAACTCCGGATACTGTTGTCTAAATAAACCTGATCGAGAAAATTCATAAGTACAATTTAATAATAATCAGCTTCGAGCTATGAACTTCCAGCTTTCAGCGTTGAGTTAATTATTGAAGGGAATATATCTGCAATTGCTGATCTTTTAAAATATAAATTTTATAATTACTTAATTTAATAGAATTACTGTTCTGCATACCAACAGGTAATTTATACTTGACTACATCCGGCAATGGCGGTGTATATTTATAAAGATTCTGCTCGTCGAAACCGTAGACTGATTTACCAATTACCGAAAAATAAGTCCAGTTTAAAAATGTCAACTTTATTTTAAAACTTCCATAATAGTCAAATAAATAAAGCCCTTTTAGCGGATCGTACAAATAAATAAAGCCATCATAATCAATTATCTTTTGCGGACTAGGTACAGAATCAAATATCAAACGAAAGTCAACTGATTCTGAAAGTAAATTTCCGGAATCATCAATTTTTTTTAACTTATTATCCTGTTCATCAAACAGCCAGATATTATTATCGTAAGAGGTAGTAACCGCTCTTACCCTAAAAATATTTTTACTACGTAGGTTTATATTCCCGAGTACATTCAGGTATTTATCTAATAGAACTATTGTTGAGAAATTTTGATAAAATAAGATTGCTTTCCATGGATTTTGCGCTTCTACGTAAGTTAATTTTCCGTATTTGGTGACCTGGTTAAAAACGCCGATTGAATCTCCTTTTGCATCATATTTTTTAAGTTGATTATCTGTATTTATCAAATAAAGCTCACCAAGATTATCTACCGCAAAAGAAGAAATTGGATACTCAATTTTTTTTAAGAAACGAAATAAAGAATCATCCTGCGCATTTGTGTTAGAAAAAAAAACTACGCAAAAAGCAATAAGTAATGATAAATATTTCAAGGTGCTGCTTTTCATGGTTCAAAATATTTCAGTGAAAGGTTTTCACCATCAAAAACTGCGTAGCTAAAATGCCTGATCCAATCACCAAGGTTTATATACACACTTACCTCATTCAATCTAAAATTAATAGGCAGATGCCTATGGCCGAAAATAAAATAATCGAAATGAGCTTTCTCAAGTCTTTCCCTGCAATAAGTAATGAGCCATTCTTTATCCTCACCTAGAAATTTTTCATCCTCTTTTTCTGCAGCAGTACGGCTTTTCTGGCTAAAATAATTTGCCAGTCCTATCCCAAGGGATGGATGTAACATTCCAAAAAATCCTTGTGAAATCTTATTTCTAAAAACTTTCTTTATGAATTTGTAACGGTGATCGCCAGGGCCCAGGCCATCACCATGGCCGATTAAGAATTTTTTACCATTGAAATTAAATTCAACAGGCTCATAAAATACTTCTATATTCAATTCTTTTTCAAAATACCCGTTCATCCACATATCGTGATTCCCGACAAAAAATTTAATGATAATTCCACTATCTGTTAGTTCAGCAAGCTTGCCTAAAATTCTTACAAAACCTTTGGGAACTACTTTGTTATATTCATACCAAAAGTCAAAAAGGTCGCCAACTATAAAAATAACCTCAGCATCATTTTTAATTTCATCCAGGAATTTAACTATTCGCTTTTCACGTAGCAGGCTCGCAGGATAGTTCGGCGAACCAAGATGAAAATCCGAGAGAAAATATATTTTTTTACCAAGGGGTATTTGCATGATAATCAAGTCAATTTAAGAAATTTCATTCGATTTTTCCTCTTTAGTATTTTTAAAATGATGGGCAATCATCACTCTTTATTTAGTCACAATAAAGGTTTATCTATCAAAAATACATAAACTTCTTTAGGCCCGTGAACACCAACAACCACGGTTTTTTCAATATCTGCTGTGCGGCTTGGGCCAGCAGCAAAAGTGATAAAAGAAGGAAGTTTATTACCATACGTTTCTTTTAATAGTTTGAGCGCGTCCCGTGTTTCAAACACGAGTTGATCTACATAAGCAATACAAATATGCACAGGCGCATAAGTGCTTGCAGTACGACCTTCCGCAAGTGCGCTGCTCAAACAAATAGCGCCGGTGCGGGCTATAAGGTAATGGCATGAGGTAACTGATGCATCACAATCAGCCAAAGTTGATTGATTTAATTCCTCTCCCAAAAATCCTGAAAGATCTGGCTCAACACAATAAATATGTTTCCATTTTTTTCGCGTTATCAGGTTTTTTATTTGATTTCCTGCATCTTCCTCATTCATGCAAAAAGCGAATTTCCCTAACAGCTTTGTAAACTCTTCTGCAAATAATACTTCCAATTCCTTTGTCTCAGGTTGAAATACCGAACTTCGGCCATCGCTTTTCGGAAAAGGAAAAGGCACCGGATTACTCAGTGCCTCTCTTATTTTCTTTAAAATTTTTTCTTTTGACGAAGAAACTTTCATTTTAGTTATTAGTATTTGTATCCACTACATGAATAGGAGAATCAACCACTGCTTCTTTTGGGTTATCTACAAAATCCAATGCTTTCTTATCTTCATAAGGCCTCTTGCCAATTAATGCTTCTACATCACTTTGAAACAGTACTTCTCTTTTTAGTAATTCTTTCGCTAAAATCTCTACTTCGTTTCTCTTTTCAATTAACAAAGCTTTCGTTCTTTCAAAAGCGGTTTCAATTAATTTGCGCACTTCTTCATCAATCATTTTTCCTGTTTCCTCACTAAAAGGTTTTTGGAAGGCATTTTCCTGAGAAGGATCGTAGTAACTAACGTTGCCCACTTTCTCGTTCATTCCATAAACCGTAACCATTGAATAAGCCATCTTGGTTATCTGTTGCAAATCGTTGCTGGCGCCGGTTGATATTTTTCCAAAGAAAATAGTTTCCGCTGCTCTACCGCCGAGCGTCATGCAAATCTGGTCGTTAAGCTGATCGGTATTATAAAGATATTGCTCCTTAGGTGTATATTGTGCGTAGCCCAAAGCTGCGGTGCCTCTTGGTACAATAGTTACCTTTAATAACGGGTATGCGTGTTCGAGAAACCATCCGCAAATAGCGTGACCGGCTTCATGATAGGCTATGATCTCTTTTTCTTCGGGTAAAATGATTTTATTTTTCTTTTCAAGGCCACCAATTACACGATCAATTGCATCCTGAAAGTCACTCATATCAACAGCCTCTTTTCCTTTACGGGCTGCAATCAAAGCCGCTTCGTTGCAAACGTTGGCGATATCTGCCCCTGCAAAGCCAGGCGTTTGTTCTGCAAGTTTGTGCACAGCCAGGGTTTGTGAAACTTTAATAGGTAAAAGATGTACTTTAAAAATAGCCTCGCGGCCCACAAGGTCAGGCCGGTCAATGGTTATTTGCCGGTCAAATCTTCCAGGGCGCAGAAGAGCGGAATCCAGCACATCCGGCCTGTTTGTGGCTGCCAAAATAATGATTCCTATATCGGTACCAAAACCATCCATTTCTACGAGCAATTGATTCAAAGTATTTTCTCTTTCATCGTTGCTCATCATCATATTTTTTCCACGCGCACGGCCTATAGCATCTATTTCATCTATAAAAATAATGCAGGGAGCTTTTTCTCTTGCCTGTTTAAACAAGTCGCGAACGCGGCTGGCTCCTACGCCTACAAACATCTCCACAAAGTCACTACCGCTAAGGCTAAAGAATGGCACCTGCGCTTCGCCGGCTACAGCTTTTGCTAATAACGTCTTTCCGGTACCGGGAGGGCCTACCAATAAAGCCCCTTTTGGTATTTTGCCTCCCAGGTTGGTATATTTTTTCGGATTTTTAAGAAAGTCCACTATTTCCATTACCTCCACTTTGGCTTCATCGAGACCTGCAACATCACTAAAATTAATATTTACCCTGGTTCCTTTTTCAAATAAAGTAGCTTTTGATTTTCCTATATTAAAAATGCCTCCTGGCCCACCAGCACCGCCGCCTCCACCTACTTTACGCATCATCATAATGAATACAAGCGCTATTAAAAGTATCGGCAAAAGTGTGCTTACAATTTGTCCAAACAATTCCCCTTCGTCCCCCGGCTTATCGGGCACTTGCTTTACCTGCGGGTTATCTTTGTAGAATGAAGCCAACTGATTTGCAAAAACTTCGTCCTTAATAATACCAAAAAATGCCTGTGGAGCATCGGTAATTTTTTTTACAGCATCATAATTTTGCCCAAAAACCTGCTTGTAATAACCAGCAGAATCAGCGCTAAGTTTCTGAGGATTAATACTTACCCTAACCAATTTTTTATTACCGACCGTTTTTATCAGGTCAACGTCGCCCTGCCTCAGCATTTGATAAAACTGAGTGTTATCAATTTCTACTCCGGCACCGCCAGTAGAGGTTCTATAAAGATTATAACCGATAATAAGAGCGAATATAATTCCATAGACCCAGTAAATGCTTAGTTTAGGACGTTTTTTAGGATCTTCATCAGGGCCCGTGGGGGGTGTTGAATTAGGATTCAATCTTCGTTGAAATGATTTTTTTTTCTGTTCTTCAATAGCCATATGTCTTGCCCTCGTAATATTTATTATCCTAATCTTATTTTTCTGAAAAAGATATTTATTTTGTGTTTAAAAAAAAATTAAAGTGTAATGTAAGGTTTTATCAATTTTTTGCAAGTTAATGTTCCGTTATAGAAGCATCGCTCCACATTTCTTCGAGACGGTAAAAATTTCTGGGTTCTACCAGCATAATATGTACTACTACATTAATATAATCTATAAGTATCCATTGCTCCCCTTGTCTTCCTTCATGCTTGTAGGGCATTTCTTCACATTTCTTTTTCACTTCTTCTTCTACAAAATCCGCAATCGCTCTTAATTGTATCGGATTAGCCGCCTCGCAAATAATAAAAAAATCTGTAACGGCTTCAGGTATTTTTTTCAGGTCAAGGCTTATTATTTTCTCTCCTTTTTTCTCCTGAATTGCATGAATTATGGTTTTAAATATTTTACTATTCCGGGTTATTCTCGTTATAGCCGATTTTTTTCTTTTATCTAATAATTCTAAATTATTCAAATGTGTATTTTTTAATCTCAACTAACTGTTTTTTCAATCTTGCGAAAATATATTTTTTCTGTTGAATTGCAGCTTTTATAAACGAATTTTGCATCTATTTTACCAAAAATACTAATTCTTTATTAATCTTTTTTTATGCCCCCAAATTCTGAAAAAATAATTATTCTTGAAAGTGTAGAAAGTACCAACAACTATGCCATGGCAATGATTCAACGAAAGGTAGCTATTAGTGGAAATGGGGTATTTGCTTATGAACAGACCAGGGGAAAAGGCCAGCGTGGCAAAGAATGGAAAGGAAATGCAGGTGAAAATATTACTCTCTCTGTAATTATTGAAATGCAGTGGCTTAGTGTCGCACATCAATTTCGCCTTAGTGTAGCTGCAGCATTGGGTTGCTATGATTTTGTTTCCAAATATATCAATGAAAAGGTGTGTATTAAATGGCCAAATGACATTTTCATAAATGACAGTAAGGCAGGAGGGATCTTGATTGAAAACGTAATAAGAGGCACTTTATGGCAGTGGGCGGTGATGGGTTTTGGGATAAATGTAAATCAAACGAACCTGGACGAAATTGATAAACCGGCCACTTCATTTAAAAAAATTACCGAAAAAGATTACGATCTTCCGGAGTTGGCCAATAAACTGCACGAATGCACTTTAAAACGGGTGGAAGAATTACACGCTGGTTTTTTTTACAAAATGCTTGAAGAGTACAACCATCATTTGTATGCAAGAGATAAAAAAGTAATATTTAAAAAAGAGAATATTATTTTTGAAGCTACCATTAAAAACGTATCAGAAATCGGCCAATTAGTTACTCAAGATATATTTGAAAAGAGGTTTGACTTCGGGGAAGTGGAGATGATCTATTATTGAATTATTCATTAAAATAACGAGATTTTTATAGGAGCGATTTATTCTTGTAAGCTCTTTCACAATACAATGGTCACTACTTTTCCGCTTCTCTTGCCTCGGCTTCATATTTATTATTATAATACCCGTTTCTAATGCTTTCCAATAAATATTTGAAAATAAAAGAGAAAAAACCATGTCGTTTAAATTGTTCAATGTGGCACATTTCATGCTTACACCATTTACTATCTTTTAAAAATTCTTGCCTGGAAACATGATGAAGATGGATCGTTTTGCCAATAACTATTGCCACTTTATCCGATTGCAATTTCTTTGCGGCTATTTTTGCAATCCATGAATTTTCTTTGATGAAGGCATTCATTTGTTTAGAATAATTATTCGCCAGCCACCGCTTTTAATATCTCTTTGCTGTGAATTTTCGATTTCGGCTTTTTAAATATTTTAAAAATAACCCCATTTTCATCAATTAAAAAAGTGGTTCTCAATAATCCCATATATTTTCTTCCATACATATTCTTTTCACCCCAAACACCATATTTCCCAATGATTTTCATTTGTGGATCCTCCAGCAATGTGAAAGGAAGATCATATTTTTCTTTAAATTTCTTGTGTTTTTCTTCATCATCAGGGCTTACGCCCAGAACTATCAATCCGGCTTTTTTAAGTTCTTCGTAATTATCCCTGAGATTGCATGCCTCAATGGTGCAGGTTGGTGTATCATCCTGCGGATAAAAATAAAGTACTACTTTATTCCCACGGAAATCTTTCAGGGAAACTGTCTTTCCGTTTTGATCTTTTGCAGCAAAATCAGGTGCTTTGCTGCCTTCGTTTAATTGAGTCATTTTTATTAAAATTTATGGAAGATCGTGTGTTATTGTTTAATTAATTGATTGCTTTAATCATCGTTCAGACCTTAATCTTTATAGATAAAAGTTTCTAAATACAGATGGAAACTGTGGTAAAAATATCCTGGAAAACCTGGCATATTTATTTTATCAAAACAAAATCATGACTCAAAAAATGAAACCCTCTTTTACCTAATAAAATTCAACGTTTTTTCCGCCCTATTTCCTGCTTCATCTTCTACTGTTATTTTTAATTCATGTTTGCCCGGAGGGCACATTTCATCAAAATGATAAACGTAAGAACGTCCTTTATCATTTGTAAATCTCAGCCATTTCCCATCTAGTTCAGCACGAAAATTTTTTATTTCATCATTGTTATCCCTTGGTGTGAAAACGATGTTTTTGCTATGAGAAAGATTGGAATTGTTAGCAAACCCACCAATAACGGGCGGTTCATCATCTACTATCAATTCAAAATTTCCAAACGCCCGGAACCTGGCCGAATACCAATCTCCTACTTTTTTGGCTTTTACGACTTCTGTTTTGCCACCCCAACTTCTTTTCATTAATACTCTGTCAGACACATTTTCTTCAACTGTCTTATTCGGTTTTATTTTTATTGTAAAGTAATCCTGAACAGGAACCAATCCTGATTGCGCCGTAAAAACAGAAGAAATAATATATGGAGCAGCGGATGTTTTTTCCGAATGGGTAAACAAAACAGAATCATACAAAGCTTGAGGGCTCAGGTACAATTGCAAATTATCATTCTCAAAAATATTTACAAATCCCGGTTGAAACTCTTTCTGCTGATAAAAAGAACTTGAATCGCCTTGTCTGCCTTTTTCTACAATTAATCCTTTTTTAATTTTAAATTCAAGGTTAGAGGTATTGCCATTGGCATCCCTTACCACAATTTTAATTTGATGAATCTTATCATCATTCATTTCAATGACACCATCACCATTTATATCTTTATACACTCCTTCCGGATAGCCAGGTAATCTTGATAAATGTTCTATGTAAGGGCCACCAGCAGCTTTGGTTTTGTAATCAATGTGGGCATTAAGGTACCGCGTTTCATCATAACTGATACTATCCAGTTGAAATCCTGAAATTGGTAATCCATCCAAATAAATAATTGCTTCATAAATTCCATTAGGATTATTGGAACCAGATAACTTATCATTCGCCGAAATACCAAAACTTACTTTATCAGTATTTACGCTAATTACATTTTGAACTGTGGAATAAACCCCATTTTCTTTTTTTATACCAAGTAATTTAGGCGATTGACTGTAAGTACTAACGCATCTGTCATACATGTATAAACGCAGAATAGTCGGTGGCACATCATCAGGAATTGGAAAACCAAACAAAAGGGGGTTTAATACTTTATCTGTTTTGGTATCCCGTATCTCAAAATGGCAATGAGGGCCTTGAGAGCCGCCGGTATTGCCACTGAATGCGATGAATTGCCCCTTCTTTACCGGAAATAAATTTGCAGGAATGTCTAACGAAACCTGCCACGATTCTAATTTATATTGTTGTTCCTTCACATACTTTTCCAGCTCCGGATAAAAGCTATTCAAATGCCCGTAAAGGGTAGTGAGCCCATTGGGGTGATTAATATAAATAGCTCTGCCAAAGCCAAATGGGGCAATACTTACACGCGCAATATATCCATCAGCAGCAGCTTTTACCATTCTGTTTTCTACCTGGTCAGTACGGCAATCTAAACCCATATGATAATGATTAGGCCGCAATTCACCGAAATTAGCAGCCAGGCCAATACGTGCATCTACAGGATAAATAAAATATCCTTTGGGATAATTTTTTGCCGGAAAGATCTGGGCGTAAATTGCTGAAGAAAAGATCAGGAAAATAAAAAATAGGAACGGTTTATGTAATGTATCCATTTTTAAAGAAAAATTAATCATATTGCAACAAAGCTAAGAACTTAAAATTTTAAAGTTTATGTCAAACACAGATAGAATAGCCGCATTAATACTCGGAGCTGCCACTGGTGTAGCTCTTGTAAGGTATTTTAAAATGCCAAAATTAGAAAGAGATGAATTTTGCTCTCATTTAAAAACAAAAACATCAGAATTATTGGACAATGCGGAGGACACTGTGGAAAAAGTGGAACAATACATGAACGATTTTAATTCCAAAGGCGAAAATGAATGGATTGATAAATTGTACATTTTAAAAAAAATGTTTAAAAATTTGTATGGCTCTGAAAAGAATTATTTATTATAGAAGCCCTTTCTGGTTTTCTAAGTGACCTTGTTCCAAATAAAAAAAGAGAACAATATGGTTTGTCGACCAGGGATGATTGTATTTATAGGGATTTTTCTCTTTTTTTTTAATCCAAGTTCAAATTCAACCTCACAAATTAATTATTTTCATGCTCCTGAGAAGTAGTTTGTCGGGATTTAGCAAAAAAACGACGAATCGGAGTTGGAAAGTAAGAACCCAAATCTGAATAATTAAAGTCTTCTATTGGTTCGCTATATAGCCCTTCATACTTGGGATTTGAAGTCTCAAAATAAATAAAATAACCGGAATTAGGATAAATCGAAAATTAAAAAACACAATAAATTAATTGCACTTTTAAATATGCTAATTCTGCTTTTATCCCATCATTTTACTTGATCAAAAATTTTTCCTTCCAACTGTTTCATCACTTTGATTTATTTTTGGCGGCCACAAAAAATTTTCCATGCCACGCGACAAATCCATTAGAACAGTTTTAATTATTGGTTCAGGCCCCATCATTATCGGACAAGCCTGCGAATTTGATTACTCCGGAACACAGGCTGCGCGCAGCTTGAGCGAGGAAGGAGTGAAAGTTGTTTTAATAAATAGCAATCCTGCAACCATCATGACCGACCCGATGATGTCGGACAAAGTGTATTTACTTCCTCTAAATACCGAAAGTATAGAACAAATAATTGAGGAAAACATGAATACGGAATTGCATATAGACGCTGTGTTGGCTACTATGGGAGGACAAACAGCCTTAAATTTGTGTAAGGAAGCGGACGAATTGGGTATATGGGAAAACAATAAAATTAAATTAATAGGCGTAGATATTAAAGCAATAGACAAAGCCGAAGACAGGGAAAAATTCAGGCAATGGATGATAGAAATGAATATACCTGTGGCACCGGCAAAAATCGCCAATTCATTTTTAGAAGGTAAAGAAATAGCGCAGACGATCGGTTTCCCATTAGTAATACGCCCATCGTTCACTTTAGGAGGAACTGGCGGAAGCCTGGTGTTTTTAAGGAGCGAACTGGACGATGCTCTTGACCGTGGATTGAATGCTTCGCCAATGCATGAAGTATTGGTAGAGAAAGCGATGATGGGATGGAAAGAATTTGAATTAGAATTACTTCGGGATGATAATGACAATGTAGTCATTATTTGCACAGTAGAAAATGTGGATCCAATGGGAGTGCATACAGGCGATTCTATTACTGTGGCACCCGCCATGACATTGAGCGACACTGCTTATCAAAAAATGAGAAATACTGGTATTGCGATTATGAGAAATCTTGGCAACTTTGCCGGTGGTTGCAATATTCAGTTTGCATTAAACCCGCATGATGAAGAAATTATCGCCATAGAAATCAACCCAAGAGTGAGCCGTTCGTCAGCATTAGCGAGTAAGGCCACAGGTTACCCAATTGCAAAAATTGCTGCCAAACTTGCTATCGGTTTTACTTTGGATGAATTGAAAAATCAAATCACACAAACTACTTCAGCCTATTTTGAACCTGCACTGGATTATGTAATAGTAAAAATGCCACGTTGGAATTTCGATAAATTTAAAGGCGCAGATGATACGCTCGGATTGCAAATGAAATCTGTAGGCGAGGTAATGGCCATAGGAAGAAGTTTTGCAGAAGCTGTTCAAAAGGCTTGTCAGAGTTTGGAAAATGAAGCGGTAGGATTGGGTTATTATGGAAAAAATATGATGCGTTCAGAAGAATTGATTGAATATATAAAAATCCCAAAATGGGATCGGATTTTCAGGATAAAAGATGCATTGATGTTGGGCGTAAGTGTAAAAAGAATTTGCGAAGGAACGGGTATTGACAGGTGGTTTATTTACCAGATTCAAAAGATATGTAATTGTGAAAAAGAATTGGCCAAAGTAACCCTGGATACTATGCCTGAAGAATTAATGAAAGAAGCGAAAAACCTTGGATTTAGCGATGAGCAAATTGCCCGGATCATGGAAGACGAAAGCACTGATGAGGATATTTATGAGAAAAGAAAATCCTTAGGAATTACAAGGGTGTATAAAATGGTAGATACGTGCAGTGCAGAGTTTGAAGCCAGGACGCCTTATTTTTATAGTACCTTTGAGTGATAATGATCACTTGTAAAACCCATATAAGATGAGCTAACCGAAAAGACTACTTTTAGTAGAATAAATAAAATTTATACACAAACGATTTGAAGCAAGCAAATGAGCTCTAACATTATCCACAACGAATCAATCCCTTCTGCAAAGAAGAAAATAATTGTACTTGGCAGCGGCCCCAATCGCATCGGCCAGGGAATTGAATTTGATTACTGCTGCGTACATGGCCTTTTGGCAATTAAAGAATGTGGCATGGAAGCAATCATGATCAATTGCAATCCGGAAACGGTTTCCACTGATTTCGATATTGCCGACAAATTATATTTCGAGCCAGTTTTCTGGGAACATATCTGGGAAATTATTGAGCTGGAAAAACCTTATGGGGTTATAGTTCAATTGGGTGGCCAAACAGCCTTAAAACTCGCAAGAAGATTATCGGAAAAAGGAATTAAAATAATCGGTACTTCATTCGATGATATGGACATTGCCGAAGACCGCGGCCGCTTTAGCGATATGTTGAAAGCGCTGGAAATTCCTTATCCAAAATATGGTACAGCACACGACACAGATGAAGCGATCGAAATAGCGAAGAAAGTAGGCTATCCTGTACTGGTGCGCCCAAGCTATGTGCTCGGTGGTCAACGGATGCGCATTGTACTAAATGACGAAGAATTAGAAAGTGGCGTATTGAGTTTATTAAAGCACTTGCCAAAGAATAAAATACTAATTGATCATTTTTTAGAACGATGCCAGGAAGCTGAAATAGATGCCATTTTTGATGGGGAAGATTTTCACATTATGGGAGTGATGGAACATATTGAGCCGGCGGGTATTCACAGTGGAGATAGTAATGCAGTGTTGCCCCAGTTTAATTTGTCGCCACTGGTTGTGCATACCATGGAAGAATATGCTGAAAAAATTGCAAGAACATTGAA
>JBDTEK010000116.1:0-5686 GCA_039922575.1 Ginsengibacter sp. | reverse complement strand
AAATCGCAAAAAAAATAATCCAGAAGGATAAACAAAGAAAAAAGCCAAATTTTAAGCAACCACAATGAAACTATTTTCTAAGATCGGCCAGTATCTTCTCATGCTAAAGGGCATGTTCACAAAGCCTGAAAACTATAAAATGTATTGGAAAGAACTAATGCACCAATCAGTGGAAATAGGCTATGGTTCTTTAGGCATCGTGTGTATCATTTCCGTATTTATGGGAGCTGTAAGCGCTGTTCAAACTGCGTATCAGCTTACGAGCCCTATGATCGCAAAAGAAACTATTGCCCAGGTGGTACGTGATACGGTGATACTGGAGTTCGCACCTACTTTGGTTTGTATTGTTTTAGCAGGCGTGGTGGGGAGCAAGATTGCAGGCGAACTTGGCAATATGAGGGTAAGCGAGCAAATAGATGCGCTTGAGATTATGGGTATCAATACCAAGTCTTATCTCGTTGCGCCAAAAATCATCGCTGCACTTATCACCATTCCTCTTCTGGTAATTATTGCCATGGTTTTAGGAATTTATGGAGGCAGGCTGGCTGGTAGCCTTGGTGGTATCCTTTCTACTGATACTTTTGACAGGGGTTTAACAACAAGCTTTACCCCGAAGAACGTATGGTTTGCGATTGCCAAAGCATATTCATTCGCGTTTATTATCAGCAGTATCTCATGTTTTTACGGATACAATGTAAAAGGAGGCGCATTGGAAATTGGACAGGCAAGTACTACAGCAGTAATTACCAGTTGTGTTCTTATTTTATTTGCAGATTATATACTTGCGTTCTTTATTTTATAAAATATTCTTTTTGAATTCATAACAGTAATTTTTATGATAGAAATAAAAAATGTAAGCAAAGCTTTTGGGGATAAAGAGATCCTTAAAGACATCAACGCGGTAATGGAAACCGGTAAAACCAATCTTATTATTGGTACCAGCGGAAGCGGAAAAACTGTTTTGCAAAAATGTATGGTTGGTTTATTTGAAGTAGACAAAGGCGACATAATTTTTGACGGTAAAGATTTAACCAGCATGACAGAAGAAGAAAGAAAAGAACTAAGGCAGCAGATAGGAATGCTCTTTCAGGGTTCGGCGCTTTTTGATAGCATGACGGTGGAACAGAATATTAAATTTCCCCTGGATATGTTTACCAAATGGAATCATGCAAAAAAGATGGAACGGATAAATGATGTGCTTGCAAGAGTAAACCTTGAGGGCACCAATAAAAAATTTCCTGCAGAAATAAGTGGTGGAATGATGAAAAGAGTAGGTATTGCGAGAGCAATTGTGTTAAGGCCAAAATATTTATTTTGTGATGAGCCTAACTCGGGGCTTGATCCACAAACCTCCATGATCATAGATAAACTGATCCACGAAATCACCAAAGAGTATAACATTACTACTATTATAAATACGCATGACATGAATAGTGTGATGGAAATAGGAGAAAATATTCTTTATCTTAATGAGGGAAAAAAGGAATGGGAAGGAAATAATAAACAAATTATTTTTAGCAAACATGAAAAATTAAATGAGTTCATCTTTGCCTCTGAATTTTTGAGAGATGCAAAAGATATGCGCGTGCTTGAGGAAGAAGGAATTGTAGATAACGACCGCAACATGGAAGAAATTATTCGAGATAAAGGCGCCAACCTTGTAATGGGGGAAGAAAGTGAAAAACCGAAGGAATAGTTGAATAATTTTTGTTGCGGCAATTGGTAAAGGATCAATTTGAAAAGTTTACCCTTCTGAACGCCTAAGCCTCAAAATTCTTAACCCATTTTTTTAAACTCTTCAAAAATTCCTCAAAAGGCAAATCTTCTTCTCACCAACTGATCAAACTGCTTTACAACCGGATCCGAATCCACCCACCCAATTTTTACCTTTAATTCTCTTCTGATCCAGAATTCTGCTTCGGCATAAATAGAAAAGTTCTGAATTGTTTTTATGCTGCGCTCATACATGGCTTCATCGCCCCGAAATAATTCATTTATAAAAAGAAAACGGTCATTTACCCCAACCGCTTTTTTCAAATCTTTTATAGGCGCCGAAGTAAGTGATTGGGAAAGCTCAATTTTTACTTCTTTTAAGCGGTCATTCAATGATTCTGGATATTCAAAAGGAAGTTCATTCTTATATCTGCCACTTTCCGGCACAGGATCCTGATGACTAAGCGTGGGCACTTCTTCAATGGGATCGTATAAAAATTGCGGCCGCGAATGAGAACCCATGGCATTTACTGCTTCTGCATTCTTTTTTATTTCCTCCAGTTCCTTTTCTATTTCTTTTTCATCTACCTGCAATACTTCGATCACTTTTTCCAATTGGTCCGCTTGTTTCTCATTATTGAATCCTTCTTCTGCCCAATGTACAAATGGCATTATTACAGAAACTTTATCATATTCTTTAACCGGATCTTTTCCTAGTTGGCTTATTAATTCGGCATGCAGCATCTGTACAGTATGCAGCATTTCAAAAGCAGATGATTTTTCATCAAGTTGCTGTTGTAATTTTTTCAGGAGCGTTGACACTCTTTCCATGATCAATAGTGTAATAAATATTTATAAAATCAGGAAATAAAATGTTTGTTTTTGATTTAACGAAAAATCATTTTAACCTTGCAATCTGTGCTAAGTTACAAATTGAAATTATAATTAAATACAAAAAATGTTCATAGAACCTAATTTTAGAGGTGAGCGGCGCGGTTGGATAGAAGTAATTTGCGGTAGTATGTTCAGCGGAAAAACCGAAGAACTGATACGAAGGTTAAAAAGAGTGAAGATTGCAAATTTAAAAGTGGAAATATTTAAACCGGCTTTTGATACCCGATATGACGAGATAAAAATAGTAAGCCACGATGAAAATAAAATAAATTCAACACCGATAGATAATTCACAAACCATTTTATTGCTTGCGCAGGATGTGGATGTGGTAGGAATAGACGAAGCCCAATTTTTTGATAATGAAATAGCAAATGTATGTGAAACACTTGCCTTTAAAGGAATGCGTGTGATTGTAGCCGGATTGGATATGGATTACCAGTGAAAACCATTTGGCCAGATGCCCAACCTGCTTGCTAAAGCGGATTATATAACCAAACTGCATGCTATATGCATGGTTTGTGGCAACATTGCTAACGTTAGTTATCGTAAAGTAAGTACCGGTGGACAGGTTTTATTGGGCGAAAAAGATATATATGAACCGAGGTGCCGGATATGCGCGGCGTTAAAAAGTTAACTGGTTAAAAAGTTAATTGGTTAATTGGTTTAAAAGTTACCGTTATCCTTAAATTGTTGAATTACCGAAGCTTCGGCTTCTCTTTAATCTTTCCACACTCTGCTTTTTCTATATTTTTTAAGAGCGGCCTTACTATTTTTAAAGATTGTATTGAACAAGAATTTTATTTTCCAATAACATTATGAGATGTTCCGATTTCAGAAGTTAAGAAAAATCATATCGAAGGGCTTTTGCCCCCGTTATATAATATTTCGGGGCTGGGCGGGACAAACGGCCGGAGGCATTCGGGTTGTCCATGAACTAAGCGAAGCGCCCTCATGAGCTCCATTAAAAAAAAAAATAAATGCTGCGAATAATTTTTTGTTTCTTTTTTTTTCAAGAAAAAAAGAAAAGTAAAAAAATACCGGCAAAGTTGATGAAATCATAAAACCCCTCAAACTGGTAATGGATTATTCAACTATGCCAGAAAGGGAAAGGGAAGGATAAGAATTTAAAATTTGTTCTTCAGTCCATCCTAAAGAGAAAACTTCCAGAATTAATTCAACGGAAATTCTGGTTCCTTTAATTATTGGTTTTCCAATTAAAACTTTCGGATCAGAAATAGTATATTCTTGCCAGTTCATACCGCAACGTACTATACTGCGCAAGGGGCAAAACTGTGAATCATTTAGCTTTAAAAAACTTACTAACTTATTCCTTAGACAGTACGAAACCTTAGTAGAACGTATAATTCATTATTACAGTCGACCTTATTACCTTCAATGATGAGAATATACGGATTTTTCAACCTTTTTAATAAGATGACATAAAGTAATAAGGTCGACTTTTTTTTAGATAGGTTTTTCTACGAAGGTTAAAAGCAATAATCCCTTTAGATTTTTAAATAAGGCAAAACAGGGAATTATTTAGCTTGAATAAACTCACTAATTTAGTCCTCGCCGAGTATAATATTTACAACATATCTAATTATTATAAAACAATAATGATGACTTTTAAGTATTTCGTAATTCGTTTTTTAAAAGTAAATTTGTATAAACACAAACAGAATGGACAATTATTGGAAAAAAAAATGTACAATTATTTTGCCCAATTAAATGAGCAGGAAAAGAAGTAGGTTGAAAATATATACTCAAGAAGAATGGACAAAAACTTAAAGAATTGGTAGAATGATTTAGTAAAAACAACCTGAAATTCTATGCCTCATCTTTCAAACCTGATACCCGATACCTCACACCTGATACCTTCTAATTGTCAAAAATCATCACTTTATTAAAAAAAGATTTCCTGCTCGAATTACGGCAGCAACATACTTTTTTTGGTATTTTACTTTATGTAGCTTCTACTATTTTTGTTTTATATCTCGCAATGGGGCAACCTGAAAGCACCGTTTATAATGGATTGTTTTGGATGATACAGTTATTCGTTTGTGTAAATGCCGTGGCTAAAAGTTTTCTGCAGGAAAGCAAAGGCCGCATGTTATATTTTTTTTCTATTACCAGTCCTGTAAATTTTATAATTGCTAAATTAATTTACAGTGCTATAGTAATGCTTTTAATGGTATTCGTTAGCCTCATTTTATTCAACATTTTATTAGGAAACCCGATAATAAATCAGTTTCAATTTATCGGTATTGCATGTCTCGGTGGCTTAAGCCTTAGCCTGGTATTTACATTAATGGCGGCTATAGCTGCAAAGGCACAACAAAATGCAGCAATAATGGCGATACTTGGATTTCCGCTGATCATTCCACAATTATTACTATTGATAAGGCTTTCAAAATCCGCTTTCGGAGAGGTTTTCAGGGAAGGCGCAGTAGCGCAAATACTGCTTTTACTTACAGGACTTGATGTGCTCGTAATCGTATTGGCAATTGTACTTTTCCCGTTTTTATGGAAGGATTAATTTCCCTTGTATAACTAAATTTTTCATTCAATTCCTTCAATGCGATTCTTAAAAAAGAAGTCTGAAATTTCAACTTTTTTATCTGTGTTTCATAGCTTTTCTACAAAAGTTTAACCAGTCATTATTGGTGAATATAAAAGAACCAATTCACTGAATTTACCGAAGAACCTGATGTTTTTATAACTTTGAATAAATGTACCAACAACCAATTATTCTTTTCGATGGCGTTTGCAATTTGTGTAACAGCGCAGTTAATTTTGTAATAAAAAGGGATAAGAAATCGACTATAAAATTTGCAGTTCTGCAAAGCAGCATTGCTCAGCAATTGCTGAAAGGCCAGCCAATAAAACCCAATGATTTAAGCTCTTTTGTACTTGTTGAGAAAGGTAAAATACTCACACGCTCTACAGCCGCTTTACGTGTATGCAGATATTTAACGGGCCTCTGGCCGCTGATGTATGGCTTCATCATTATTCCGAAATTGATAAGAGATGGAATTTATAATTGGGTAGCCAAAAACAGGTATCATTGGTTTGGCAAAAA
>JBDTEK010000115.1:0-9601 GCA_039922575.1 Ginsengibacter sp. | reverse complement strand
TTTTCTTTCATCTTTTTCTTTCACTTTATAAAAATAAACAAATAGAAAATTAAAAGCCGGTAAGAAAAATATGTAGGATTAAAATACTAATTGGAAAGGCCTGAAAAATGTTCTTAATAAAAAAGTGATCTCTTTTTTTTTTTTAAGGTGGATAGCATTAGAATCCTCATCTGAAATCTCAACTTTTTTCCCCCAATCCGTGCGAATTTTTGTAAGTATTTTATCCTCTCTTTTTTTGAAAAGAACAATTACCAAGTAAGATTACAATTGCGGAAGCAATTAAAAAGTATATCGTTTAAGATGAGAGTAAATGGTTTTCTGTTTTTGAATGCTGCTTTTCAAATTTTAAGATTCCGCAGCGTGCTTCGTATTAGCCGATTCTAACTGACAGGTGATGGCCGATCCTGCTGGAAACCTCACTTTAGAACGGGCAGTACAAACCAACTTATGTCAGAGCCACAACCGGAAAGTCAATATAAAGTTCACGTTTGCTGGCGTATTCCGGGATATGGATGAGATTTGAAATGAAATCGAAGCATAAAATGGATCAAGTTGACTGGGGTAAATATGAAAAAGCGAAGCAAATCTGCCAAGGGATCAAAATTTAAGAGCGATCAAATCAGAATTATTGATTATTCCTGGTTTTTGAGCAAAGTGGGTCGGTTTTCGTCCAATTATATTAGGAGGACAGAATTTGCAGTAAGAAATCGTTTTGAAATATAATCTTCTCCTTTCTTCACTTTTCTTTTCGTCTATTCAGTTGTAAATTGCATGCCCATTATGCCTTTCCAACTTAATTCACAATACCAACCCGCAGGCGATCAGCCACAAGCTATTGAGCAACTTACAAAAGGTGTTTTGGAAGGTGAAAAATACCAAACTTTACTTGGAGTTACCGGTAGTGGTAAAACTTTTACTATGGCTAATGTTATTCAAAATGTACAACGACCTACATTGGTACTTACACATAACAAAACGCTTGTAGCGCAATTGTACGGAGAGTTCCGGCAATTTTTTCCTGATAATTCGGTGGGGTATTTTGTTTCTTATTATGATTATTATCAGCCTGAAGCATATATGCCGGTGAGCGATACTTATATCGAAAAAGATTTAAGCATTAATGAAGAATTGGATAAATTAAGATTGGCTGCAACATCACAATTGCTCACAGGCCGCAGAGATATTATTGTAGTTGCGAGTGTAAGTTGTATTTATGGAATTGGTAATCCGAAAGATTTTGCTGAAGGCGTGGTCCGCATTGAAGAAGGCCAGGTTATCAGCCGCCAGGGATTTTTACATTCATTGGTAAATGGTTTGTATTCAAGAACGCAAGGGGATTTTGCGAGGGGGACATTCAGAGTAAAGGGTGATACGGTTGATATCAATCTTCCTTATATGGATAATGGTTACAGGATTACTTTTTTTGGAGATGAAATAGAAAGCATAGAGACGCTGGAATTAAGTTCAGGAAAACGAATTTCGAAAGTACCTGAAGCTGCTATTTTCCCTGCTAATTTATACATTGCGCCGAAAGACAAGTTACAACAGATTTTGTATGAAATACAGGATGAAGCTGCTGCGCAAACGGAATATTTTAAAGAGATTGGAAAGTACATAGAAGCTCAGAGAATTTCTGAAAGAGTGAATTATGATGTGGAAATGATTCGTGAACTGGGCTATTGCAATGGAGTGGAAAATTATTCCAGATTTTTTGATAGGAGAGATCCGGGAACGCGGCCTTTTTGTTTGTTAGATTATTTTCCTAATGATTTTTTATGCATGATTGACGAAAGCCATCAAACCATTCCCCAGGTGAGTGGAATGTATGGCGGCGACCGCTCAAGAAAGTTGGTTTTGGTTGACTATGGTTTTCGTTTACCCTCAGCATTGGATAACCGGCCGCTAAATTTTAATGAGTTTGAAAGCATGCTCAACCAAACAATTTATGTAAGTGCAACTCCTGGAGATTATGAATTGGAAAAAACAGGAGGCATAGTGGTAGAGCAGGTTGTGCGGCCTACCGGCTTATTAGATCCACCGATAGAAATCCGTCCTTCGGTAAATCAGATTGACGATCTGCTTGATGAAATTGATAAAAGAGTGACCAAAGGAGATCGTGTGTTGGTAACTACTTTGACCAAACGAATGGCCGAAGAAATGGATAAATATTTGCATCGCATCAACATCAAATCAAAATACATTCACAGTGAAGTGCACACACTGGATCGTATTGAAATTTTGCGGCAATTGCGCTTAGGTGAAATTGATGTTTTAGTGGGAGTCAATCTTTTGCGCGAAGGGCTTGACCTTCCTGAAGTATCATTGGTGGCCATTCTGGATGCAGATAAAGAAGGCTTTTTGCGGAACGAAAGATCACTTACACAAACTGCGGGCAGAGCTGCCCGTAATGTAGATGGATTGGTTATTTTTTATGCAGATAAAATTACCATGAGCATGCAAAAAACGATAGATGAAACCACGCGCAGAAGAGAAAAACAGATTCAATATAATATTGAAAATGGTATCACACCGGTTACGATTACCAAATCAATTGATCAGATAATGGGGCAAACTTCGGTGCTTGATATTAAAGGAACTACCGAATCTCCTTATGCTATTGACGATAGTGTAAATACAATAGCCGCAGAAGACCAGGTGGAATATAAAACGATTCCACAGATAGAAGAAGCTATTAAACAAATAAAACGCATGATGGAAAAAGCGGCAAAGGACATGGATTTTATGGAAGCTGCGAGATTGAGGGATGAGATGTTCAGGATGGAAGGAGAGTTGAAGGAGATGAAACGATAATGAGAAAAAAGGAGTTAATTTATTTCCTTATTCTAATTGCATTCGGCTGGATAACAGTAAAAGATCTTATCAAATTATTTTTATGTTTAATCAACAAATTCAAAACTATATCAGCCTTCAACTCGGGCTTATACCCTTCAAGCCTTATTAGAATAACCCCATAATGTGCATTTTTTAAACGGAAAACCAATTCCCCAAAATCTTTATCCTGTGTAATTAATATTCTTTTGTCAGTATTCGCCATCGCAAGTATTACTTCATCCAGTGCGCCTCTGTTAGTTTCTAAAATATAAACAACATTAAACCCATTTCCGCGTAATACATCAACAATCGGTTTATCAACGCCTTCATCAGCTAATAAGTTCATACGATAACGGGATAAATATTTTCACCTTTTAAAGATAGAGCTGCGAAAGCAAGTGCAGCCTTAATGTTTTCTTTTGTAATATGCGGATGAGATAACAGAATATCTTCTTCTGTTTCACCCGCAGATAGTTTTTCGAGAATTGATTCAACAGTTATGCGGGTACCTCTTATAACAGGTTTACCCATCATAATTTTAGGATTTATTCCGATATTTTGGGAAACTTCCATCTAATTTAATTTTAATAAAGATAACTTTTTTTGATGGATCACCACTCTCTCAATTTACTGAATGAAAACATTTGATCAATGTTATTGCACTTTTTTAAGACAAAAACTAAAAAGTTTCCAATTACCTAATAGCGTGGTCAGGTTTAAAATTGTAAATATTCTCTTTATGTTTTATCAGAAGTTTTTCAATGTAATGATGGCTCTGATTTCCTGTTTTCAGCAAATTATTTCCAGAGGAAAATCTTTGAAATTTAGTAGGTTAACAAAGTCATCATAATTGGTTACAATGAATTCTGGCCCTACCTAATGGTTAAAAATTATTGAACTGGTTCTTATTTAATTTATTTCAATAATTTGGCAGGAGTAAAATCACAGATAATCCTAAATTTTCGATAAACCACGCAACTTCCGCAACTGCACTAGCTGCTGGTTCTAAAATAGTTACTTTTCTTTTGCCCATTTATCAATGAGTTTGAGGGCATGTTTTCTTCCTGCATTTATCGACAGCTTTTTTACACCAGGTGTTTTTTGAGCAGCCTTTAATTGGATTCTTTCAAACTCTTTTTGTTCAATTAAAACAAATTTTGTCTTATTTAATGTAAGTGTTTCCATATCTAATGTTCCTTTAAAAAAAAATGAATTTACGAATTTTTTGCGAGGGTTTAAAATATTGAGTTCAGGTATAGTTTATAATGTCTTTATATTTTATGGCAGGACCTGACAGGGCAGGTGAAACCATTTATTATGAAGAAAGTAAAATAAAAATCTTCAATAAAAATCTCTTTACTGAATCCACACATTATTTCAAAAACGCTGGCCTCACCTTCAAAACCTTTTTATAAACCACACAACTTTCAATATGCGCCCCCGCTAAATATCCCGTACTCATTAAAAACTCATTCACGATTTCTCCGCCGGTAAATTTGAAAGTTTTCTTGAAAATCTTTACCCACTCATCTTTAGTTTTTGGGTGATGATGATCTATCCATTTCTTAAAAGAGCCAAATTCTTTTTGAATTTCTAAAACCGTTTTTGCGTTTTCAATAGCCGCATTTATTTTGAGTCGATTGCGGATAATTCCGGCGTCGTTCATCAATCTTTCAAAATCTTTTTCTTTAAAAGAAGCAACTTTTTTTATATTGAAATTTTTATAGGCTTTTTTGAAATTTTGTTGTTTCTTCAAAATGGTATCCCAGCTAAGTCCGGCCTGGTTTATTTCGAGAATCAGCCTTTCAAAAAGTTGATCGTCATCCTCAATCGGAAAACCGTAAAAATTATCATGATAAATGTGGTGTACATTATCTTTATCCATGGTGAGGATTGCTTCGCAGTAAGAAGAAGGTTTTTGCATAATTTATTTTTTGACAATATGAATTTTTTGCACGAATTACATGAATTTTTATCACATATGCTATCTTGTAGTTTGTTTGAGAAAAGAATTATAACACTTTAGCACCTCAAAATAATTTTAGGTTATGATAGAAACTTTTAGTCCTTCTCAAAATTATATTTTAGAAGATAAACGGGTATTACTTCGGCCGCTGCAACCGGAAGATAAAAAAAATTTATTACCATTTTCTTTAAATGAACGTGATACCTGGAAATATTCATTGATAAGCGCTGCAGGAGAAACAGGTTTGCAGAATTATTTGGATATTGCTTTTGAGGGAAAAGCTTCCGGAAAGGAATATCCATTTATAGTTTTTGATAAGCAAAAAAATGAATATGCAGGCTCTACCCGGTTTTATGACATCAATTTTCCTTTTAAAACTTTGCAATTGGGCTACACATGGTATGGAAAAAAATTTCAGGGAACCGGATTGAACAAGCATTGCAAATATTTGTTGTTGTCTTTTGCCTTTGAAAAATTGGGAATGGAAAGAGTGGAATTTCGTGCAGATAATAACAATGCAAGAAGCATAGCAGCAATGAAATCCATAGGTTGTAAAGTAGAAGGAATTTTGCGCAGCAATAAGCCTACACTGGAAGAAGGAGTAAGAAGAGATAGTATCGTTTTAAGTATTTTAAAAGAAGAGTGGTTTGATGAAGTAAAAAATAATCTTCAAACAACGATATCAAAGTTTTAAATAAACAGGCTCTCATTTTGTTCTTAACTATCTTTCGCATTATTTTTTTTATTTTGTGCAGATATTAAAACTATTTTATGAAAAGAGAACTCACTTCCTGGTACAGCCCTTCGCTGAATAAAGACATGCCTATAGCCACTTACGGCGATTTTGGATTTGCTATTTTATTGATTCCAACTGCGGCGGCAGATTATTTAGAGTATGAGCGCTTTCAAATGATTGATTCTCTTGCGTCTTTTATTAATTCCGGAAAAGTAAAAGTTTTTTCTATCAACAGTATTAATAATGAAAGCTGGCTTAATAATGAAATGCTGGGTGAGCATAAAGCCATTCGGCACAATCAATTCAATAATTATGTATTTAATGAAGTAATTCCTTTTATAAGAAACAGCACTTCACAGGTAACGCCAATCATCACTTGTGGCGCCAGTTTTGGTGCATTGCACAGCATGAATCTATTTTTGAAACGTCCTGATATTATTAATGGCGTTATTGCCATGAGCGGCGTGTACGATTTGCACGAATACACCAAAGGGTTTAATGATGACCAGGTTTATTTTAATTCGCCTATGAATTATTTACCTAACCTTTCTGATCCCTGGTATTTGGAAAATATTCGCAGAAGCCATCACATACATATTCTTTCCGGTAGTGGCGATTATGAAGACCCTGAGGCTTCGAAAGCGCTTGCGGGAGTTCTTTATAACAAGGGGATTAATTATGAACTGGATATTTGGGGCGCTGATATGAAACATGACTGGCCAACCTGGCGGGATATGCTGCCCTATTATGTTGAATCGAGATTTTGATAAATACCTATTTATCAAATGCTTGTTATTTACAAACATTTTATTATAGTCACGTTAAAGTTTATCAAATAAAAGAGAATCTATTTAAAGGTCTTTCTATGAATACAATAATAAATCTTTAAAAAATTATTGATTCTGAGCGCCATAATTACTTTCAAAGGAAAAAAGCTGAAACCGTTTAGAACAGAGAATTGCGGGGTTCTGATTTTGGAATATTCGTAAATTCATAAAAAGAATTTAGTATTGAAAACCTCTTGGAAGGAATTTCTATCAACCTGATATTTGTTTCGGCAAGCCAGTAATACGGGGAACCAGGATGGCTGTAATTTTTATAATGGAGCATCTTGCGGCAGGAGATTCTTAGGATGACATTTCGGAAGCTTTTCCTTTTTTAACAAAGGAGGATATATTAGCTTGTTTACAGTATGCAACTTCAATTAAAGAGAACAAAACGTAAAAATTTCTTCTCCAATTTCTTCTTTATTAATTCGCTGAATACTATTTAGTATTTTTACCCAATGGAAAAAAAGTTATTTCTATTGGATGCGATGGCGCTAATTTATCGTGCTTATTATTCTATGATCCGTAGCCCGATAATTACTTCCAAAGGTAAAAATACTAACGCCCAATTCGGATTCACCAGTACTTTATTTGATTTAATTAAAAAAGAAAATCCCACCCATCTTGCTGTAGCTTTTGATACAGTGGCACCTACGGAAAGGCATACTGATTTCGCTGCATATAAAGCGCAAAGACAGGAAGCACCGGAAGATCTGATCGCTTCAATTCCGGATATAAAAAAGATTATTGAGGGATTTAATTTGCCGGTAGTAGAATGTGACGGCTATGAAGCAGATGATATTATTGGCGCATTGGCGCAGGAAGCAGAAAGGGAAGGATACCAGGTTTTTATGGTTACACCCGATAAGGATTTTGGACAATTAGTTACTGAAAATATTAAGATATACAAGCCGGGCTATCAGGGCGGAAAAGTGGAGATAATGGGTGAAAAAGAAGTGTGCGAAAAATGGGGTATTAAAAATGTAAAACAGGTAATTGATATATTGGGTCTTATGGGCGATGCAAGTGATAATATTCCCGGCATTGCTGGTGTCGGTGAAAAAACGGCGGCCAAATTATTAGCTCAATATGATTCACTGGAAAATGTATTAGCTGATGCTGAAAACATAAAAGGTGCTTTGGGAGAAAAAATAAGAGCTGGAAAAGAAATGGCTATATTATCTAAAAAACTGGCCACTATTATTACCGATGTGCCGTGCAAATTTCATGAAGAGGATTTCAGAATAAAAACGTATGATACTGAAGTGTTGAAAGATATGTTTACCGAACTTGAATTTAAAACTTTGGGTAAAAGAATTTTGGGAGATGAGTACAATGTGTTTGTGATTGAGAAAACAGTAGTACAAACAGACCTCTTTGGGAACGCTATGGAAATTCCTGTATCAAAACCAAAGGAGGAAAAAGCCGCAGAGGAAAAATCTGGATTATCAGCAGAAAAAAATATAAGTAACACTCCACATAATTATGTTTTAGTTGAAGGTGATGAAGGCATCGCTAATTTAATAAACATTTTATCTGAGCATAAAGAAATTTCATTTGATACAGAAACAACATCTATTGATGCTAATGAAGCGGATCTGGTAGGATTGAGTTTCTCTTTTAAAACAGGGGAAGGGTATTATGTGCCATGTCCTGACAATGAAGAACAGACAAGAAATATTCTTCACCATTTTATTCCTTTGTTTGATGATGAAACAAAAATATGGATTGGACAAAATATAAAATATGATTTATTGGTTTTGAAATGGTATGGTATAGAACTGAAAGGAAAGATTTTTGATACTATGCTGGCACATTATGTAATAGAGAGTGAAGGCCGTAGAAATATGGATTTATTAAGCGCCCAATACCTTGGATACCTTCCAGTTTCAATTACGGACCTAATTGGAAAAAAAGGGAAGGGCCAGGGCAATATGCGCGAAGTGGACATCGAAAAAGCAAAAGAGTATGCTGTGGAAGATGCGGATATTACGCTTCAGTTAAAGCAGGTTTTTGTACCATATTTAAAATCAAAACAAGTTGAAAAGGTTTTTGAGGAAGTGGAATCTCCTTTGGTGAAAGTATTGATGGACATGGAGTTTGAAGGGATGAATGTGGATACCGTTTTTTTGAATTTGTATTCAAAAGAATTGGAAACAGAAGCTGCAAAGTGCGAGGCAAAAGTGTATGAAATGGCCGGAATTAAATTTAATCTGGCTTCGCCAAAACAATTAGGAGAAGTATTATTTGAAAAAATGCAAATTGGTATTAAAACAAAAAAGACTAAAGGAGGGCAGCATGCTACCGGAGAGGATGTACTTTTAAAATTAGCAAAAGAGAATCCAATTGTTGAGCATATTTTAGATTTTCGTGAACTTACCAAATTGAAATCAACTTATGTAGATGCATTACCGCAATTGATTAATAAAAGAACTTCGCGTGTGCATACCTGTTATGGTCAGGCAATTGCAGTTACGGGCAGATTAAGCAGCAATAATCCAAATCTTCAAAATATACCGGTTAGAACTGCAAGAGGCCGTGAAATAAGAAAGGCGTTTGTACCGCGCGATAGCGATCATTTAATCATTTCTGCAGATTATTCACAGATAGAATTACGAATAGTGGCTGCTATAAGTGGTGACCACGCCATGAGCGAAGCGTTCAGACACGGAAAAGACATTCATACCGCTACAGCAGCAAGAGTGTTCAATGTTTCTGAAGATGATGTAACTAAAGAAATGCGCTATAAAGCCAAAAGCGTCAACTTTGGTATTATTTATGGCCAGGGTGCTTTTGGCCTTGCGGAAAATATTGGCGTAAGCAGGACAGAAGCCAAAGAAATTATTGAACAATATAAAAAAGAGTTTTCCGGAATCCAGAAGTACATGGATAATATGATGTCGTTTTGCCGTACTAACGGTTATGTAGAGACGCTGATGGGGAGAAAGAGATGGTTAAAAGATATTCACTCTTCTAACTTTACTGTTCGTGGTTATGCGGAAAGAAATGCAATAAATTCACCAATACAGGGGACCGCTGCAGACATGATAAAACTGGCGATGATAGATGTGTACAACGAATTTAGAAAGCGTGATTTTAAATCAAAAATGATTTTGCAGGTTCATGATGAATTGGTGTTTGACGCATATAAACCTGAGATAGAAACGATAAAGCCAATCATTCTTGAATGTATGAAAAATGCAATGAAACTTCCGAATGAGGTGCCTGTTGAGGCAGAAA
>JBDTEK010000114.1:0-7273 GCA_039922575.1 Ginsengibacter sp. | reverse complement strand
GTTAAACGCGTTTCCGCCTCTTTAATGAGGTTCTTTAATGCAATGGAATCCTTCGCATTATCAGGCTTCGTACGGTGCGTATTTAATATAATCGTTACGCAACAATCAGATGAAATGTCTTTTAATTTCTTTAATGTATTATCCATAAATTTTAATTTTAATTTTTAAAAAAATAGCTTTCAATCAGTAACTTTTTTGCCTTATCAAAACTTTCCAAAAGCCTCAATTAGCCTTTCTTCGGGATATTCATTTTCATCATAAAATTTAAAGAAGAAACCTATTTTTTAATGCCTGAAATAAAAGTAGTAATACAATCTTCCAAGAGTGTTTCACTCATGTTTTTTTTATTCCCTTTAATAAACCTGTTTATTACAACTAATCCATGCAAGACAGACCAGAAGCTATGAAATTTCATAACCGGATCAGTATCTTTTTTATCACTTCGGGCAATAATTTCATTTATAGTATCTAAAATAATTTCTTTGAAAAAAGTTAATTCAACTGTTTGGTTATTTGCCCCAAAGGCAGGTACTTCTAAACCATACATTAACTGATAATATTCTTTACGGTCTGATGCGAATTTCCAGTAGGCTTTTGCAATAGCGTCAATCTGTAACTCAGGATCAACATATTTTGCCTTCGCTTTTCCCAATTGTGTATTCAGCAGTTGAAAGCCAGACCTGGCAAGTTCTTCAAGTATCGCTTCTTTATTTTCAAAATGATCATAAATCACGGGCACACTATATTCAATGGTTTCCGCAATTTTCCTGATTGAAAGTGCTTGCCATCCTTCCTCTTCCACGGTTTTTCCTGCGGCACTTATAATGGATGCCCTTACTTCTGCTTTATGTCTCAACTTTCTTTCTGTAATACTCATTTATTGAACTTTATCTAACATCGTTAGCAAATATAACAAATATAAAGAAGCAAACCAAATTCGGTGCATTTCAATCTTAAAAATTCCGCCAACTATACCTCTATACTTTATTTTATTCCCTTTCAAACGGCGTTTTGGCATCATGGATATTATTATTATCTTCCCAAAAAGTCAAAATTGGTAATTATGAAAAAGATGCATACTGTTTTGTCAATGATGTTTTGTTTAATGACCGGTATAAATTCCTTCGCGTCCGCATTAGACGGAGCTTGGGCTGCGGAAGATGGCCTACAGAAAACAATCCTTTTTTTTAAAGATGGTTATTTTACTTCTGTTTCTTTCAGTTCAATTAAATTCATTTCCGCCGTGGGAGGCACTTATAAAATTGATGGTAATACAATTGATTATCTGAAAGAATTTGATTCCGCAGATAGTAATGAAGTTGGCAAAAATAACCAGCGCGATTTTTCAATTACAGGAAATCAATTATCGCTTACTGCTAATGGCAACGCTGCACTTTATATAAGAATAGACAATGGGAGCGCGCCTTTGTCGGGTGTTCGGAAAATAACCGAAAGAGAACAGGATGGAAAATTAGTTACTATTCATAAAACAGGTTCCCGTAAAACGTTGAAGATACTTACCGGCAGCAGGTTTCAATGGTTTGCGATTAATCCGGAAACTAAACAGTTTTCGGGAACGGGAGGAGGCACTTACACTTTCATTAATGGAAAATATACCGAGAACATTCAATTTTTTTCAAGAGATAACAGTCGTGTCGGAGCCAAATTGACATTTGATGGGAAGCTGGAAAAGAATAAGTGGCATCACAGCGGACTGAGTTCCAAAGGAGATAAAATATACGAGATATGGAGCAGAATAAATCATTAACGCTGATAACAACGCAATCAAGTCTCCAAATCCATTCATTGTCAAACATTAAGTAATAACAGGCTAAACCCCAAATTGCCTTAAATGATGATCCATGTGCATCCAGGTAGCAACACCCCATTGTTTGGGAGATAGATTTCCCAGAGAAGGATGGTACATTTTTTCAGGAAATTGATGCTCTGGAAACTGGTTAATTGTCTCAATAAAATAATTTTTCTCTTCTTCGAAACTCTTTGTAGAAATTTTCGACTGCATTTGCACGACCTGCTTCGGTGCTTTTATATTTTTGGGGAAAGCAGGTAGAAAATGAAGCACAACCACCCGGATTAATTTCTGTTTAAATGTGCTTTTTTTATTCTGAATTGAGTAATTCAAAATAAGCTGATTCGCAGTACTACAATGATGCAGCATCTCCGTTACTGCCATAGTTCCCCACTTTCGTGTTGACTGAGGTTGCAATTTTAATACTCTGTAAATGACATCATTCACACCCGCCTGGTTTATTACATTTAATTTCAAAATAGAACTGTTTTAAAAAAACTTTATTTTAACAAGATAGCTTGAATATCCCGGAATAATAAAGATTTTACTTCCTCCTGATCAAAAATAAAAAGCAATAATTGTTTTGAAAAGATATCCATTTAAGAATCAAATCTTCTATTTCATTTATGCATTTAAAATTTCTTTTCTGATTGAAAAGACTTTTTAACCTAATCAAGGATAAACGGAATTACAAACTATTCCCAAAAAATAAATAAGCCAGGAATATAGAAGTCACAATTCCAACAAGGTCCGCAAGCAGCATTGCCCCGATTGAATATCTGACATTCTTTACTGAAACGGCACCGTAATATACTGCGATCACATAAAAGGTAGTATCAGAAGTTCCCTGAAGAATAGAAGACAACCTTCCTGCAAAAGAATCTGATCCAAATGTCGTAATAGTATCGATCATCATACCACGGGCGGCACTTCCGCTCAATGGCCTTATTAATGCCGTGGGCAATCCATCTACAAAACGTGTATCGGTTCCGAGCGCCAAAAAAAGATTTCGCATACCACCTACAATCACTTCAAACGTACCGCTTGTGCGCAACATACTTATGGCTACCAACATGCCCACGAGGTAAGGTATTATCTTTACAGCTACATCAAAACCGCCCTTAGCGCCTTCCACAAATGCATCGAAAATATTGATATTTTTATATAATGCTCCGAGCACAATTATAAAAAAAAGAAATAAAATAAGCCCGTTGCTTAGCACTCCCGAAAAAGTTTGTACTCCCGTGAAATCCAGAGACTTTAAGTAAATAACCAACAAAGAGATGATAGCAGAAATTCCTAAAACCCACAACAAAATCACCGGCTGAAAAACATTAATCTTTTGTTTGAAAGAAACAATCGTCATAGCTGCAATGGTTGCCACAAAAGTGGCGATCATACAGGGAATAAAAATATCTGTAGGATTAGTTGCGTGTAAGGATGCCCGTATAGCAATGATACTCACAGGAATCAAAGTAAGGCCTGATGCATGTAAACACAAAAACATGATCTGAGAATTGGAAGCCGTGTCTTTGTGAGGATTAATTTCCTGTAAGCTTTCCATTGCCTTGATTCCAAAAGGTGTTGCGGCATTATCAAGGCCTAATAAATTAGCGGAAAAATTCATTACCATGTGCCCCATCGCAGGATGATTTTTTGGCAATTCGGGAAATAATTTTGAAAAGAACGGCCCAATTATTTTTGATAATAACCTGATGCCTCCCGCTCTTTCGGCGATGTTCATAAACCCCATAAACAACGCCATGATACCGATAAGATTAATGGAAATATCAACAGCAGCTTTTGATGTGGAAATAATACCATCAGAATGGAGTTCTTTGTAAGTAATATAAGCGCCGTCTGCATTTTTGCTATACTTAGTAGTGCCATCAGTATAGCTTTTCCCGCTCTGCAACGTTTTTAAAATGATAGCCGGCATTACTGAGGTGTCAGCAAGTTTTGTTTGAGAGGTATCTCCCGATTTTCCAATCACCATCCTACTGAAAATATCTGAATTGCCCTTTATAAAAATAGACTGGAAACTGGCTGCTAAAACCGCAACGATTATAAAAGCCGCCCATATTCTGCTTAACGCCATAAATGAAGATTATAAAAAAAACTAAGGTAGGAGAATTTTAAATGATTTTATCGACATGCGAAATTAGATCAGGTAAATTATTTTGTTTGCTTGTGGAATAAAATAGACAATTGTAAATTTACTCCAATAAAATCTTCATTAGAAAATATAAAAAAGCAATTTTATACTAAACACAAAAAGAATAACCATTCAAACTTTTAATATGCCCGGGGTATATCACATTAAAATAAAGAAAAAATATGCCGCATGATATTCAGGTCGCTTTCGAATACTATAACAGCCGCGTTTTAAAACTTGGATTCAGGTTTTCTGATGAAGTAAATAATTCTTTAGAAGCTATATAAAAAATCCAAAAGTGTATTCTTTTCATTATTCAGATATCAGGTCAAAAAAGTTTATAAATTCTCTCATCTCATTTTTTATATTGTAAATGATAAAGTATTGTTCATCAATGTACTTCAGATTTTCAATACCCATAAGTAACCTTTTTGAATAAAATAATGATGCCAACAATTACATATTTCTTTCGACCCAGCTAAAATGCCTGCCTGGAATGTTCCAAATCCAGTCGCACAGCAGCGAACCTATAGCCAATCATCCATAAATTAATTACTCATTCAAGGTTTCGGTTTATCAAACCACTTTGATCAAATTTTGAAATAAAAACGATTACTTTGCTGCATTAAAAAGAAAATCTTTTCATGAAGAATTTGAATTTCAAAAAAATACTTCCACATTTAGTGGCGATTGTGATATTTCTGGTAGTCGCTGTTATTTATTGCAAACCGGCACTGGAAGGAAAAGTGGTAGCCCAGCATGATATACAGGGTTGGCGCGGCATGGCCCAGCAATCATTTGAATTTAAAGATAAACATGGTTTTTATCCTTTATGGACTAACAGTATGTTTAGTGGCATGCCCGCTTATCAGATCGCCTTCGATGCGCGAACTAAAATTTCTGTTGGCTACGTACAATCTGTGCTTACCCTTGGCCTGCCAAAACCTATCAGCTTCTTCTTTTTAGCCTGTATTTGCTTTTATTTTTTATGCAATGTAGCAGGTGGAAACCCCTGGTTAGGAATTATGGGCGGGTTGGCATACGCCTACTCCACTTTTGATCCTATAATAATAGCTGTAGGTCACGATACACAAATGCTTTCTATCGGATATGCACCTGCAGTACTCGCAGGAATATTATTGCTTTTTCAAAAAAAATATTGGGCAGGTTTTGCCGTCACCGCACTTTTTTCGGCATTATTAATTATGCAAAACCATGTGCAGATTGTTTATTATACTTTATTAATGGCTGCCATTATGGTCATTGTATTTCTAATAAAAAGTTATAAAGAAAAACAATTGACATTGGCTATAAAAGGCACAGCACTCGCGCTTATAGCAGGCGTTATTGGCCTGGCCTGCTCTGCTGTAACTATGATGCCTACTTATGAATATGCTAAAGAAAGTATGCGCGGCGGAAAATCTGAACTGACTCTTGGCGATAAAAATGTGAAAACAAAAGGAGGACTCGACAAGGATTACGCATTCCGTTATAGTTTAGGATTTGGAGAAACATTTACATTCATGGTGCCCGGTTTGTATGGCGGCAGTAATGGTGGAAATGAGTATAATACTTCATCAAAATTTGTTCAGAAATTTTCTGAACTGGGTGTGCCAGAAGACCAGGCAGTACAATACGAAAATGGTTCTTCCTACTGGGGCGGACAACCGCTTACATCAGGTCCTGTTTATCTGGGCGCTATTATATGCCTGTTGTTTATTTTCGGAATGGTATATCTAAAATCGTGGTACAAATGGTGGCTTCTCTCCGCAAGTATTATCGGTGTGTTGCTTGCTTATGGGGCCAACTTAAAAGGTTTCAATTATTTTCTCTTTGATTATCTCCCGTTCTACAACAAGTTTCGTGCTCCAACAATGGCTTTGGTTATTCCACAACTATGCTTTTCGCTAGTAGGCGTTCTCGCGGTGAGTAAACTAATTTCCGAACCTTTTGATTTTTCTGAAATATGGAAAAAATTAAAATTGACGGCCATTATTTCAGGAGCTATTTTGGTTTTACTTACCGGTTTTTATTTCACTGCTTCGTTCAGCTCACCTGGCGATAAAACTTTTAAGGACAATATTCAACAGAATATTCTGCACCAGGTACCTGCCGGACAACAAGCTCCGCCCCAGTTGCAGCAACAAGCAGAACAAATGAGCAGTGGAATCATTTCAGCATTGCGAAGCGACAGGCAAAGCCTTATGGGAAGTGATCTTTTAAGAACCACCATTTTGATGGCGCTTGCAATATTATTATTAGGCCTATTTGTAAAGAAAAAGATATCGTCTGCCATTCTTATTAGTGCACTTATTATTCTCACAGGATACGATCTTTTGGGGGTGGCTACCCGGTATCTAAATTCAGAAAAATACGTGGAAGAAAGCGATTTTGAATCTGCGTTCAATCCTACGGAAGCTGATCTGCAGATTATGAAAGACCCTGACCACGCTAACTTCAGGGTATTTAATCAAACGGTAGATGTGTTCAACGATGCCTCTACTTCCTACCATCATAATTCTGTAGGCGGATATCATCCGGCAAAGCTGGATTTGTATAATGACATCATCACCTATCAATTGAGTAAAGGAAATATGCAGGTTTTCAATATGTTGAATACCAAGTATTTTATTACTCAAAATCCACAAACAGGCAAACCAATGGCCCAACTAAATCCTGGCGCTTTTGGAAACGTTTGGCTGGCGAAAGGAATAAAATATGTGAACAATGCCAACGAAGAAATGCTCGCTCTTGACAGTACCGATTTAAGAGACACTGCTGTAATTGAAAACAAATATAAGTCACAAATAAAACAACAACCCGTCCCTGACTCCTCCGCAACCGTAAAATTAAAAGAGAACCTAAACGATAAAATAGATTATACTTTTCATAGCACCACACCACAGGTTGCCGTGTTTAGCGAAGTATATTATCCACGCGGGTGGAATGTGTTTATTGACGGGCAAAAAGCTGATTACTTCAAAACCGATTATGTATTGCGCGGCATGTATATTCCCGCGGGAAATCATGAAATTGAATTCAGATTTGAGCCGGCATCTTTCACAACCGGAAGAACCATCTATATAATTGCGAATATCTTGGTAATGTTGATTATACTTGGCAGTATAATATATTACGCAACTAAAAAGAACAGGCCCAACGCACATGTATTGTAGCGCTACCTCAAACGAACGAATAAGTTTCCTGTGAAAATAGCTTTAAAATGCAATTTACTGACTATAAATAAAGCGGGTTCTTGTTTAAATAAAAATGGAAAAATCAGATGACAGCATTATCCATTGTAACTA
>JBDTEK010000113.1:0-7444 GCA_039922575.1 Ginsengibacter sp. | reverse complement strand
CGTTTTTATTGTTGATAGTAGCAGTCAACTTCTAAAGATCAACACAACTACAAAGAAATCCGGTTTTATTAATTTAAAAGAAAACAATCCGGGCATGAATATATCCTGCACTAATAATAAACTATTTGTGTCCACCAATAGTAGTTTATCAATTATGGATATTAATGATGAGGTGATTAAAAAAACATTTCTGTATAATAAAATCAATAATGAAACCATAAACCAAAATTCAATAGCCTTTGATAACTCCGGTCAGTTACTTGTGTCATTAAATAATCATTTATATGAGTTTGACACATCGGGTAATTTCAAAACAGAGATTACAGATTTAAACCGAAATCCTGTGGTGAATACCGGGTTTATCAATAAAGTTTATTCTGATAAATTCAAGCGCATCTGGTTACTTGATAATGATGATATCAAGCGCATTCAAAATGTGGAAACGCCATTCCTTCATTTTATTTATCCCGATGCCAAAAATAATTTTGTAAGAAGCCTGTATTATGATGAGCAAAAACATATTTTGCTGGCCGGATGTTTTAATGGTGGCATCCAATTATATGATACCCTTTCGAATCAATTGTGGAAGGAGCCATTGGTGGTCCAGAATGTAAAAGATATTCTTTCCATTGAGAAACTTGCTCCGGATAAATATTTAATTATCACTTTTGGGAAAGGATGGTATATACTTAATCTTTCTACAAAAAAAATTAACCCTTTTTATTTTCCGGCTTCACTCGAATCATTGATACAACCGCGCTCGGTAAGCTTTACCAACAATATTCAGCGAATAAATGATAACACTATTCTGATTGCAACCAGTCAAAATATATTCAAGTGTGTTTTCGCTAGAGATAAAATAATATCTGCTGCGCCTCTCTTACCCATAGTAAACCCTTTTCAAAACCAGGTAGATTGTTTTTTATATGACAAGGATAAAAATTTATGGATAGGGATTTCAGCGGGCATACTTTACAGAGTAGATGAAAATCAGCAGACTAAATTATACCGGATACAGGGAGACTATATGGTGAGAACTATCGTGGAAGGATCAGCTCACAATATTTGGGTGGGCACAGATAAAGGCCTTTTCGTCTATTCTCAAAAAGGGCAACTGATTAAAAAAATTTCAACAGAAACGGGATTGCTGAATGATTGCATCTATTCATTATTGCCTGTAAAAAATAGTGAGGCTGTTTTCGGAGCCAGTAACCTGGGGCTTTCATTTATCACTTTGCAGGATAATATTAAAAACTATTCAGAAGAACTCGGACTTCAGAGTATTGAATTTAACACAGCATCATGTGTAGAAACAAAATCCGGCAAATTGTATTTTGGAGGCGTTGATGGAGTCACATCGTTTTATCCGAATGATTTATCTGAGATAAAAGATATACCGGGCTTATATATTACCAGGCTGGTAATAAATGATATTCCAAATAATTTTTCATCAGGCGTTCAAAAAGGTGATTCTATACTCTTAAACTATTCTCAAAATCATTTGCAATTGGACATAACAGCTATGGGGCTTTTAAATCCTGATGAATATATTTATAAATATCGCTTAAATGGGTTTCAAAATAATTGGCAGGTTACACATGAACCAAATAATATCAATTATATTTTAGAGCCGGGAAAATATGTATTGGAAATTATTTGCAGTCCCAATCTTTCAACAAATGTATTTTTCAAAAAAGATATCCATATTATTATTTCTCCCCCCTGGTGGCAAACCTGGTGGTTCAGGCTTTTGGCTATCATTTTTTTCATAACAATTATAGTTCTCATAGTTCATTTTTATAATCGCAATAAGTTCAATCAAAAGATAAAGATTCTTCAAAACAAGAATGAAATGCAGCAGGAAAGAGAACGTATCAGCCGCGACCTGCATGATAACCTGGGAGCACAGGCCAATGCTTTGTTGTACGGAACAGAACAATTGCAAAACTCAAATCCATCAGAAACTATCCTGGTAAATAGCCTGAATACTACCGCCAAAGACATGATGATCTCATTAAGAGAAACTATTTGGGTAATGAAACATAACGATGCAAAGGCGTCAGAGATATGGTTCCGCATTATCAATTTCTGCAACCAGTTAAGTCTTTTTTATAAAGAAATAAAAATCGAAACAGAAGGAACGTTGCCGGAAGGCTTTGAATTTAAATCTGAAAAAGCGCTGCACATAATTTTGATAATACAGGAAGCATTAAATAATGCAGTAAGGCATTCAGGAGCAAAACGCATCTTAATTGAAAGCAATGTTCAAAAAAATACCTGGACAATAAAAGTGAAAGACGATGGAAAAGGTATTTGCAAAAATGAGAATAAGCAGAACCCCGGAGGCTTTGGCTTAAATAATATGCAGGAAAGAGCGCTTATTGCAAAAATAACCCTTACAATAGTCAGCGAAGAAGGAAAGGGAACCTGCATCACCTTGAATATCCCTTTGGACAAAAAAAGTGAGTAATCCAAATGGGTTATTGCAAGTTGTAATTAAAAGAGTCAACTTTGACAAAATATCGGTTTATGATTAAAGTTGCCATTGTAGATGATAAAGCCAGTAACCGAAATATTCTGGAAGAAAAGCTACTCCGCAACGGATTATTTTCAATAGCATTCAAAGCATCAAATGGGGAAGAATTTCTGACAAATATGTTAACACTTGATGAAACTGAAAAACCCGGCATAGTGATGATGGATCTTGAAATGCCTGTATTGGATGGAGTAGCTACGATAGCGAGTGGATCTTCTTTGTATCCTGAAATAAAGTTTGTAGTGCTCACTGTATTCGATGATGATGATAAAATTTTCAGGGCCATAAAATCAGGTGCCTGCGGTTATCTGCTAAAAGAAGAAAGTGGCGCTGTAATTACTGATATGCTGATAAATCTATGGCAAAATGGTGCGGGACCTATTTCCCCAAGCATCGCCTATAAAATTTTGCAGATGATTCAAAATGAACCCGGGGAAAAACTAAAAACCAGAGATATTTCACCTTCTGAAAATTTTTTTTCACTAAGTGAGCGCGAGAAAGAAATTCTTCAATTGCTTTCCAAAGGGCTTGAGTACAAAGAAATCGCTTCACAAATCAATATCAGCCCAAATACAGTAAAGAAACATACCTGTAATATCTATCATAAGCTGCATGTTACCAGCAAGGCTCAGGCCATGCGCATTGCTTATTTAAAAGGATTAATATGACAAGAATACTGGTTTGGTATTTGACTTTGTAATATTATTTTATCCAAAAAATCAAAATATTTTTAAAAAATGTGGGTGCATTTCAAAACTCTCTGCACTGAGGCGCAACAAAAGCGGCATACACTAATCGTTTGATAAAAATTTAATTGAACAATAAATTTCTTTCTAATAATTGAAATGTCTGCTTTAACCTTAGTAGCATTGTTTCTTCAAAAAAAAGTCCACCTTAATAGCTTATTTTTTCCAAAGTTTTTTGGTAGAATTTGATAAATTTCTCATATTCTTCAGCGGATGACATCTTTGAATGGCGCTCTTTCTGGTTACCGATGTAAGGTTGTAAAAATAAAATTAGGGTACGAGTTGTTATATTCAATTTTCATACATTATATTTTATAGATAATTAAAAATAATAAGGTGGAATGTAATATAAATCATGATTTCTACTAAGGTTGGTGTATTTGCTTCTCAATTAGTTTTAAAAAACGATCATTAAAAATACTTGAAAGATTTAAATAAGACGCATTTTCATCTATTGCTATAATTGTCCCCGGAAGAAGTAGGTTAATAAGATTATACGCAATAAGGAATGACGGGTTCTACTATGGTTGACTAAGCTATTGAAATCGGTTAAAACAATTGATTAAATGTAATTAAAAATTAAAAGAAAGGAAAGCTCACTTACGGTTCGATTCAAAATTCTCTTCACTGGGTAGGTGTCCCACCAACCGGCGGCACTTGAAAGGCACCCAAAAATTTCTCTGAAATCAATTGACTTTTATACAGTTTTACTTTTTATTTCTCTTTTATATGATAATCGCAATCTGATCCGGCAAATCATCATAACAAAACTTTTAAATAAAGTTATCCTTCATAATAATTTATATATTACTTTTGCTTTTTAATTTTTCTAAAAATTACAGAATTATCAATTGAAAGAAAATAAATCATACCATTTATTTTGTCCGGTAACGGTAAAGCATACACGACGTGGATGCTGATAGGCCGAGCAGTTGAAACCGCCCCTATCAGTGAAGAAAAATCCCCCTAATAACTTTCTTTTTTTACAATTAAACTACTTTGCAAATTGGAACAATCAAACATTGTTGTCCGTGTTGCAATTCCTGCCGATATAATATACGCAACCATCATAACAGATGAAATGGCTTCATCTGCACAGGCGCGCGGTACCGGAATTGCCAAGCGTTCACCTGAGTATGTATCTCAAAAAATGACAGAAGGCAAGGCCGTTATTGCCGTAACCGATGATAACAAATGGGTTGGTTTTTGTTACATTGAAGCCTGGGGACACGAAGAATTTGTGGCCAACAGTGGCCTCATCGTAGCTCCGGAATTCAGAAAAACTGGCATAGCGAAAAAAATAAAGCATAGAATTTTTGAACTCTCCCGTGAGAAATATCCTAATGCTAAAATTTTCGGACTCACTACCGGTCTGGCAGTAATGAAAATCAATAGCGATCTGGGGTACAAACCGGTTACCTATTCTGAACTCACCGATGATGAAGATTTTTGGGCGGGTTGTAAAAGTTGCGTGAATTATGATATCCTCATGAGTAAAGGAAGAAAAAACTGTTTATGTACAGCTATGCTTTACGATCCCAAGGAACATGTTAAACCTGAAGAAACTGCCCAGGATTTTAATAAGAAATCGAAGTTATATGAAAGATTTATGCGGCTGAAAAAGGATAAACTGATCAAATATTTTAAAAAGAAAAAGGCTGCAAAGCCTAAATCGCTTTTCAGTTTTCTCTTATCATTTTTAAATTGACCTAATGAGTAAAAAAGTTGTTATTGGGTTTAGTGGCGGGTTAGATACTTCCTATTGTGTAAAATATTTTACGAACGAGTTAGATTATGAGGTGCACAGCATTATTGTAAACACCGGCGGATTTTCAAAGGCAGAGTTAAACAAAATAGAACAGCATGCGAAAACATTAGGTGTGGCATCACATACTACTATAAATGCTACCAAAAGTTATTATGAAGATATTGTAAAATACCTGATTTTTGGGAATGTTTTAAAAAACAACACCTATCCGTTAAGTGTAAGTGCAGAGCGGGTTTCACAAGCATTACATATTGCTGACCACGTAAAAAAAATTGGGGCTGATGCGGTAGCCCATGGAAGCACTGGCGCAGGAAATGACCAGGTGCGGTTTGATATGATCTTTCATATTATGATTCCCGGAATTGAGATCATAACGCCGATTAGAGATATGCAATTATCAAGGCAACAGGAAATTGATTACCTTAAATTGAAAGGCGTAAAAATGAATTTTGAAAAGTCCGTTTATTCTATCAACAAAGGCTTGTGGGGAACAAGCGTGGGTGGAAAAGAAACGCTGTCATCAAACGGAATGTTGCCGGAAGAAGCATGGCCAACACAATTAACCAAACATGGTTCCGAACAAATAAAATTGCACTTTGAAAAAGGGGAAATAACCGGGATAAATAAGAAAAAATTTGATCATCCCGTAGAAGCGATTCAATATTTGCAAAGCATAGCCGGTAGGTATGCAATTGGCCGTGATGTACATGTTGGAGATACTATTATAGGCATAAAAGGCAGGGTTGGATTTGAAGCAGCGGCTCCAATGCTGATCATTAAAGGACATCATGCTTTGGAAAAAAATGTACTTACAAAATGGCAATTGACTATAAAGACCCAGCTTGCTGATTTTTACGGAAACTGGCTTCACGAAGGGCAGTTGCTTGATCCGGTTATGCGGGATATTGAAGCATTTTTTCAATCATCACAAAAGCAGGTTACTGGCGATGTATTTCTACAATTGATGCCATACCGGTACCAGGTTACAGGTATTGAATCTGAGTTCGACCTGATGAATAGCAAATTTGGCAAGTATGGCGAAATGAATACCGGCTGGAGTGGCGAAGATGTGCGAGGATTCAGCAAAATATTTGGTAATCAAACAGCAATTTATTATTCTGTAAAGAACCATGGAAATGAAAAAAATTAAAGCAGGAATCATTGGCGGCGCAGGCTACACGGGCGGGGAATTGATCAGGCTATTGATCAATCATCCTTCCGTGGATATCGCTTTTGTAAATAGCAAAAGCAATGCAGGCAAACGACTAAGTGAAATTCACCAGGATTTGTCGGGAGAAACGGACATCGTGTTTTCAAATGAATTGAAAGATGATGTTGACGTGCTGTTTTTATGTGTTGGCCATGGAGACTCTAAAAAGTTTTTGGAAGAAAATGAAATAGCAAAACAAATAAAGATCATCTCTCTTTCCCAGGATTTCAGATTAAAAAAGAATGCATTTTTTAGCAACAGAACATTTACTTATGGTTTGCCGGAAATTAACAGGGAAGAAATAGTGCAGGCTGAAAACATTGCGAATCCGGGATGTTTCGCTTGCGCGATAGAATTTGGATTATTGCCTATAGCGAAAATGAATATGCTGGGAGATGTATATACCACGGGTATTACAGGCTCTACCGGCGCGGGGCAATCAATGTCGGCCACCTCGCATTTCTCATGGCGCGAAAATAATGTGCAGGCGTATAAATCGCTTACCCATCAGCATCTGAATGAAATAAATGAAACACTAAACGCTTATTCCGCTGTTTCAAAACTTGCTTCTATTCACTTTGTACCCTGGAGGGGAGATTTTACAAGAGGTATTTTTATAACCTCTCAACTGAAATGCACTGAAACTCTCAGTGAAATGTATCGTGTTTTTGAAGAATTTTACAAAGGGCATCCTTTTGTAAAAATAAGCCGTGAACCGATTTTTTTAAAACAGGTAGTTAATACAAATAATTGTTTTATCAATCTCGAAAAAGCAGGTGATATTTTGGTAGTACATTCCGTAATTGATAATTTATTGAAAGGTGCGAGCGGTCAGGCGGTTCAAAACATGAACCTGATGTTTGGCCTGGAAGAAACAGAAGGATTGAAATTAAAGGCGAATTACTTTTGAAAGCTAAAGGCTAAAAGCTTAAAGATGAAGACTAAAGGCTGGCATAATTGATTAAATGTTATTTATAAGTGAGAGTTTATAAGAAATATGATGTTTGGATAAAAGCACATGAGCTAACATTATTTGTATATAAAAATGTAATCCCTCAACTACCCAAATCAGAGCAATTTGAATTATGTAGCCAGATTAAAAGAGCAACGTATTCTATTCCTTTAAATATAGTGGAAGGCTGCGGAAGAAATACAGAAAAAGATTTTGCACATTTTTTAGATAT
>JBDTEK010000112.1:0-14348 GCA_039922575.1 Ginsengibacter sp. | reverse complement strand
GAAGAAGGGCCAGAGATATTACATTTCCCATTGCTGTCAAACGTAAGAAGCAGTTGAAATGGTATATTTTCACCACCTCTTGATGTGCCATTAAGATTTAAAGAATCACTAGTAAGAGACAAGGTGCCCATACTGCACAATTGATCCGTTTCAACAAATGGAGAATGGTAACTAATCACAGTATCACTTCCAGAATTATCTTGTAACTTTTCCATACCCCTCCTCAGATAATTGCCATGCCAAGGATTAATATACTTTATCGCATATAAAATATAATTTTTAGGAGGAATAGCCCAATCGCCTACGAAACGGGGATCAGGAGTATCCAGAGTAGTCTTTCCACTAAGAATAGAATCAGCATTAGTAACCGCATTCATACGCAATGGAATAACAAAGGTATTCGTAATAGATCTTGGATCTGCAAAAAAAGCGTCTGTAAGCTGTATTTCCAAACCTCCCTCCAAACTACCGGATGGAATCTCAATTATCATGTCCTTAGGCAATGAATAATAGTTGGATGGCATCATAAGCACCTTGTTTCCATTATCAAATTCCAGGTTATTACAAAGGGAAGAATCTACTGAAACATTAATAGAAATAAGCTTGGTGTTTTTATAAACACCACCCATTGTTGCCATAATTTCACATTTATGCTCGTTGTCTAATGTATTATCAAAGTTATAATCACCCAGAACTAATGTTCTAACCGGTGACTGGTAAGAGAAATAAACCGTAGTGTACTTATAATCAGGAAAGTCTACGTTTTTGTTTGAACATGAAGAACAAATCGTCATTATAATGCAAGAGGCAAATATTATTTTTTTCATTTTTCTTTTTTTAATAGTATTTAACAATTATCACCATCCTTTATTTTGCACCAGGTTTTCTCTTATTGCATCGTTGTAAGGTATAGGACCGTAATACATATAATCAGCGTACTGCCTTTTTTCAACAGATATAACAGTGTGAATGTTGTTAATAATACTAACACCTTTTGCAGGCTCTGTTAGGTTTTCTTTCCAACGCCTTAAATCCCAAAAACGAAATCCTTCAAAACAAAGCTCAATGCGTCTTTCATTATGGATTAGTTCACGCATAGCATCTTTGTCTGTAATTGAGGACAAGTAGTTATCTGGCTGTGCTATACCGCCTCTTTTTCTTATAGCTGCAATTACATCCTTTGCAGAATAACCATGAATGCCCGATCCATCCGGTCCCCATGCCTCATTGGCTGCTTCTGCATAGGCGAGGAAGATCTCTGTGTAGCGGATATATGGCATATAATGTTTTTGTGTATTAGTTCTTGTCGGATTTAAATTGACATCCTCCCTAACTAATTTACGCATATAATAACCAGTACGTGTAGAATTTGAAATAGCATTCAAACCGTCATCCGAAGTGCCCACCTCAGTATAAATAGTAGATTGAGAAGGTCCCATTTTACTACCATTAACGACAATATAAAGACCCAGGCGAGGATCACGGTTATTATAAGGATTCGCCGGATCATAGCCACCGTTTGCATCAGTAATAGGATACCCATTCGCCGTAGAAAACGCATCTACCAGATTTTGTGTTGGGTCAACACGTCCATGTCCGAACAATGTTGGAGGATAAATATCGGCCTCCAGGCTACTGCTGTTGCTTACATTTCCTCTCCAAAGTATTTCCTTGGGATTCATGCCTTGGGACAATGAGTTTATTTCTCCTGAATTACTGCTGGCGTACCAAGTATTGCCATTGTTGGCCAATCCAGAAACACCTCCAATCAGGTCAAGCACTGCCGCTGCATCATCTGCGGCTTTTGCCCAGGTTACAGAAGTTCCCTGATTATAAGCAGGGCTGGCTGCCAGTAAAGAAACCTTTGCCCTGATTCCCTTAACAATACGGGCAGTTAGCCTTTGACGGTTAAAAGCCCCAAAAATGCGGTTATAATCGGAAACGGTTGTTTTACCAGCATATTTTTGAGGGATATCATTAGTAGAACCTACATTTTCAAAATCCAGGGGCAGAAAATATTCTGCCGAATCAAGATCACTATAAGCTTTCTGAACACACTCTTCAAATGTATTACGGGGTATTTTAAAATCCGACTGGCCATCAATTAGTTGGGTTAAAATAGGCACTCCCAACAACTTGCCATCCACTGACCATCCTCCATGCGCCTGCAAAAGGTAGTACATAAATAACCCCCTCAGTCCGTATGCTTCTCCTTTGGTGCGATCGTTAAACATTTCTTTAGTATATTGACCCGTTGTAGCCCAGTTAACTTCATCTGTCTTCTGCAATATTTCGTTCAGATATTGTATAGCAGCAAAGCCACCTGTCCACTGGTCCATTGGATTATTGATTGACGACCATTGACCCGTTGCCATCAAAAGGAATCTATTTGAAGGATCATTTGATACTGCATCATCCGTGGCAACATCATTAAAGGAGTAATTCCCCAATGCCAATGGCAAACGCGCATATCCATTAAGCAAAAGCCCTTCGGCATATGGAGCGTTGTTATTTATATCGCCCAATGCAAAGTTGTTTTGATCTGCCGGAGATAATATTTTCTGGCAACTGGAAATAAGAAATACAATAATCGATATATAAATCAAATTCTTTTTCATTTGTATACTTTTATTTAATTAACTCAAACATTTACTTTTAAAACTGTTATCTTTTCAACTGGACTGTTATTATCACCAATGTCAAAAAAGGAATAGTTTCAAAACCGTTTTTTATGCTTATTAATAATTTTAAAACTCACCTTTAATACCTAAATTATAAAATCGTGTTTGAGGTGCAGAGCCAATATTAAGTTCCATTATCGCCCTGTTTTTGGAAATTGTAAGCAAATCATTACCACTAACGTAAACTTTCAGCCCTTTAACGAAAGAATTCCCAAACATTTTTGATGAAAAATCATACGTCAACTGCACCTTGGAAATATTAAACCGGTTAGTGCTGTAGGTCCAGAAATCAGAATTTCTAAAATCATTACTACCACTGAGAGTAGTCAGCCGCGGATAAGTTGCAGTTTTTTTCGTATTTTCTGTCCAACTGTTTCGAACTTCAGCAGAATATTTGGTAGCGCTTGATACCCAATAGTAACTGCCATTCTTCATACCGGTTCCGCCAAAGGAAGATGTGCCCAATGCAAATAGGGTAAATCCTTTCCACTTGGCAGTTAAATTTACACCGCCCGTGAACGGACTTGTCCATTGGCCAAGGTAAACCTCATCACGTTGATCAACCAAACCATCCCCATTTTGATCTTTATATTTAATATTGCCAGGGGCCACCACACCAAATTTTTGTTGTGCGTGAGAATCAATGTCATTCTGATCTGCAAATAGCCCTTCACTTTGCAACCCAAAAATTGCGCTAATTGACTTGCCTGCCCGGTTACGATAGGCATCTGTATACAACTCATCGCGTATAAGCGCCCTGGTTTTAACATAAGTGCCAGCCAGCCCAAGAGAAAAGTTAACTTCTCCAAACTTTTGATGAAAATTTACCTGAAAGTCAAATCCCTGGTATCGGTTTGCCTCAAAGTTTGTATAAGGTATAAAAGAAGTTGCGGGAAAGCCAGTAGTAAAGTAACTGGGATAAAGGGTACCTGCCTGCACAGGAATTCCATCTTTTTTAATAGAAAAGAAAGTAGTAAGAAAATCAAGTTTATTCTGAAACAGTGACCCTTCAATACTTAGGTTAATCTCCTTTCTTTTGGCATAAGTCAGATTAAGGTTCTGGCCACGGGTTATAACTGTGGCCCGATTTACATAAGTTCCGTCAGACCATGAAAAATAGGCATCAGGAGCATATACTGCATCATATAAATAATAATCGGTGAGATCCATATCTGTATTAATAATGCCTGCAGATGCAGAAAGTTTTAGCCTGTTTACCACTCTGGAATCTTTCATGAAATTTTCCCCACTCAATAACCATCCAAGGTTAACTGTTGGCGAAAAAGCTACTCGTTTCCCCAGAGGAAGTTTGGTGGAATTAACCACTGCACCTGCAAAATCTGCATAATATTTATGATCGTAATTATAGGAGAGTTGTAACCCCGCATTAGCATTTGTTCTATACTGGTAGTCACCCGTCTGACGCACACGTAGGCCATCGGCCAGTAAAATGGCAGAAACGTTGTGCTTCTTGTTAAATGTATTTACATAATCAAGATGAACATTAAAATCAATCAACTGATTGCTCCAGGTATTGGCCAGGTTTTGCGTACCAGTTTTACTGTCCTTATTGAACATTGTCAATTGTGTGATAGAATCACCGATTACCGTACTTGCCCATGTAGGTGCATATATAGCGTAGGTATTGTTTATAGATTCGTCGTAGGTATTTGAATAATCGACGCTCATTTGTCCATGTAGGGACAACCCTTTAAGTGCATTTTTCAGGTCAACATCAATTCCTGTGGTGTACTGGAACTGCCTACTGGTAAAAATATCATTCCCTGCGGCATAAACATCGGCAATAGGATTGGTAAGAAATTGCTGTGTGCCTCCCAGCAAATATTTACCATCAATAAGATTACCGCTGTTTGCAATAAGCAACTTAGCGTTCTGTGAGCCATCTGAAATCATATTAACAGGTATGAGAGGCGCAAAACGCTGGGGTTGCAAGGAGGTGGCTTGTTGCCAGTAATTTCCCAAAGCATACCTGTTGCTTGAAAACACAGCAGAAATATTTACATAGCCGCTGATAGCGTTATTAATTTTAAGATCTATGTTTCCCCTTAAATTCAGCCTTGTATTTTGGTCATTCCTACCTTCTCCAAAATTCAGCAAGGAACTTTGATTTTCGAAGCCTACGAGTGCATAAAAGCGCGCACGTTCTGTTCCACTAGCAAAATCAGCATTGGCAGAATAAGTGTTATAAGCCTTTCGCAGATAATCCGAGGAAAAATAATTTACATCGGGATACCGGTATTGATTAGAATGGCTCGCAAAACGTTGTATAACCGAGTCTGTATAAAGCGGTGACAAACCATCGTTTAGAGAAGCCTGGTTATAATAAGTCATATATTCGGCAGACCCAAGGTAATCAGGATATGATTTTGGCACATTGATTCCGGTATTGACCCGAACATTATATTTACGGATACCAACTTTGCCTCTTTTGGTGGTAATAAGTATCACACCGTTTGCTGCGCGACTGCCGTATAAAACAGCAGCATTGGCGCCCTTTAAAAAAGTTATCTGGTCAATCTCACTTGAAGTAATGTCACTTACAGACCGGGGTATCCCATCTATTAGCACAAGAGGAGAACCTACATTCCATAGATTATTACCACCTACAAAAGCTTCAACTCCTTCCAACGGATAAGTGCCGTAGTCTTTGTCCAGATATTGAGTTGGATTTAGCACTGAAATAGCGCCAGTCAAATCCTTTTTCTCTACTGTTCTATAAGCTATATGCACCAAAGAATCATTATCAGATTTGTTTCTGCTCAAATGGGTGGTATCTATTTGTGCTTTAGCATCCGAAATAAACCCCAAACACATTTGGCATGACATGACAAGAACTGCTAATATATTTTTTTTCATTCTTTTTACTTTGATATTTTAAATAACTACATTTTAATATCCTGGATTTTGCTTGAATGTCACATAAAGATTTACATCATTGATTTTCAACGGCAACCAGTAGTCTTTATCATCAAACTTTCTTGTAACAAGTACCGATTCTGATATATTGATAGGTTTAGGTTTGCCGTCTGGATATGTTCCGCCACGATCAAAATTAATCGCTGTTTTTTCACGATATTTCAAATGGTCCGCCAATAGCCAACGACGCAAGTCGTTATATCGGATCTCTTCTTCGAAACCAAGTTCCATTGCACGTTCGCGGATAATTACCTCCATAAAATTATCCTTTGGAAAATATCTTGGATCCACTTCCCCCGCCCCACACCGATCTCTTATTTTGTTGACTGCTTCTACCGGGGTCATATAGTTCGGACCAGTGCTTGTTGATGATCCATAACCCTGAAGAACGGCTTCCGCATACATCAGGTAAACATCTGCAAGACGCATATAAGATAAATGCATGTAATTATTAGGAAAATTGTCTATATTATTAGCTGTCATCGGCGTGAGTTTGCGCAGTAAATAACCTGTACGTCCGATGCCCGTCTTATCCCTGCTCCAGCCAGTGTTGGCCAAATTAGCATACCTGTATTTCTCCTTGTCAGCAGGAGCAGAGCCTTTAATAATTTGATCTCCATCTACCACTATGTCATGATAAAAACGCGGGTCCCTTCCAACCCAGGGATTCTTTGGATCGTAACCAGACTGCGGGTCATCAATTGGCAAACCATTGGCCATCCCATAGTTCTCAACAAATTTTGCATTGGGAGACGCATATCCTCCACCAATATTTCCCTCTGCGAATATGGAACTAGGCCCATATGGGCTTCCTGCAAACCAGGAACTATACACCGGGCATTGGAAAATAGTTTCCGGATATCCTGGTATAAAACTTCCTCCATTGGTATAAAAAAGGTCACTATAATGAGCAAAATCAATCAACTTGATCCAGGTAGCATGGCTGTCAACCAGTTGCAGCAGTTCGGCAAAAGCCTCTGCAGCTTTTTTGCAATATTCAGCATCGTACGTAGCACTCCCCGTTGAAGCCCGATTCATTAAAGGACTGCCTGCATACAAATAATTTTTTCCCAGATAAGCCAGAGCCGTTATTTTAGTAATGCGTTGCTGGTTTTTACCAAGAGTTGCCTTACCTACAGTTGTGTTATCCCAATCTACGGGCAAGAGATTAGCCGCTTCTCTAAAATCCTTGGCAGCATGATCAGCCATATCCTGATAAGTAAGTCGGGGTAATTCTAATTTCGCATTGGACGGCAAAAGAGTATCAATATAAGGAAGTCCACCCCAATAGGTCATTAATTCAAAATGAAACCATCCACGAAAAAACAATAACTGACCTTTGATTAGGTCTTTTTCTTCCTGGGTACCATTAAGGTTACTCAAATTAGCCAGACCTAAATTAGCTTTGTGAATACCATACCAGGAATTGGGCCACAAGCCTTTACCAAAACCAGTAGTTGGATCCGTATGATAAGTTCCCCCGTCGCCATCAAGCCAGGATATCCATTCGGCGTTTGTCCAGGACCAGCTATCTCCGTTGTCGAATTGTTCATTTAGCCAAGTGATACCTGTTTTATGAATTATCTCATCTCCTAAAATCCAGTCACAGGCCCAAACATGACTTGTATATTCAGGAACTGCACTATACAGTTCCTCCGTAAAACCCTGGAAATTAGTAAAATTAGTAAATGCAGCAGTCGCAGAAACGTTAGTACCAGGAGCCTTATCAAGATATTTTTTACAGGAGGATAGAGCAACGAACGTTAAGGTCACAAGGCAACCAATAATTATATGTGATTTATTTTTCATATTAAATATATTTTAAAAAATAATGTTACAACCTATATTAAAACGTCTTACAGTGGGATATGCAGTGGATGCACCCATATCTACTTCGCGGTCATCCGGCATCTTGGTCCACAGTATTAAATTATCTCCGTTTAAATACACACGCAACGAATTAATGCCAATCCTTTTTAGCTGAACTGCTTTAAATGTATAAGCTAATTCCGCATTTTTTAAACGTACATAAGCGCCTTGATATAAGTAAGTGGTACCATTGTAAGGCATCTGGCTGGCATACCTTGGAATTGGAATATCTGCATTCTCATTATCCTTCGACCAATAAGAACCTTGCTTATACACGTTATCATAGTGATACTGACCTCCGAAACTTAATAGTTGCAAATAGCGGTTACTGTTGTTTACCCCATAGAACTGTACGTAGGCACTGAATCCTTTCCAATCAATACCAACAGTGGCATTATAGGTATTCTGGGGCTGCTCAGGATATCCGTAAGGAACATTATCCTTATTATCTACAACTCCATCGCCGTTATAGTCAATCATGCCTTGGCCACCGGGTAGCTTTTGGTTATCATAAGTATTTAAAGCGGTGCTTCCATATACCTGGTCCCAAGTGTTATAATACCCACTGCTTACTTTTGAATAAGGCTGACCAATCGGCTTTCCAGCCGATTTCTGATAATCGTCTAGTAATCCCGGATTATCTGCGTCAATAATCTTATTCTTCGCATGTGTTATGCTAAGATTACTCCATAAGCGGACATTTTTTGAAACACTTTTCTGAATGCGTACTTCCACTTCATACCCATTGTTACGCACTTTGCCTAGGTTGGCTGTTGCAGGCCTGACACCAAAATAAGAAGGTACTGCACGCCTGGAACCATCCAAAAGAATATCGGTACGATAATCATTAAATATATCTACACTACCTGAAATGAGATTGTTGAATAAAGTATAATCAATCCCAAAATTTGACTTGGCTACTTGTTCCCAATGTATATCTGGATTACCAACGTTGGTCTGCGCCTCTGCCCACCAGGTGTACGGGCTTGATTGACCAGCTGAAGATCCCAATGGCGTATTCCCACCATAGGTCCACTGTGTCATATACAACCAACGTCCATTGATGTTATCGCTTCCTACCAGTCCATATGAATAGCGGAGTTTCAATGTATTAACTACATCCTGGTTTTGCATAAATTTTTCATTACTGATCATCCAACCAAAAGCGGCAGAAGGAAAAAATGCAAACCGATAGTTTGGTCCAAATTTTTCAGACCCATTGTAGGCCCCATTAAATTCAGCAAAATACCTGAGGCCATAATTATAAGTTATTCTGCTTACCCAATCTTCCCTGTAATGCTCGAATTCACTGCCAGTAGCGTTTTTGTCCCTACTGAAAAGTCCCAGCGCAGTTACATTATGCTTTCCAAACTTCCTGGAATAATCTAACTGCACCTGATAGAAAAGTTTACGATAAGTAGCTCCATTTTGCACAGCATCCACATTGGGGTTCCAACGGGGAGGAATCCAGTCAAACTGGTTGGTTCCTAAAAACTGGCTATAAGTAGCCTCTCCGGTAACAGGATTAATGTATTCCTGTTGAATATTCCCATTGTCATAAATTCCACCCTGCGATTGGAAATTATTATCCATCGAAAGTGCGCCTCTTGCAGATAATCCCGGCAGTATGCTCCCAAGATCCTGCTTTAAGATAAAATCTGTGCTGATCTGGAGGGTGTTGGTATGACGAACCCCATTATTTCCAAGTGTGGCCAGTGAATTTATAGTAGAGACTTGTTCCGGAGGAAAATATCCCCAACCGCCGTCAGAATACCGTGGATAGTAAATATCTGGCGCATTGCTGTAAATACTCTGCCAAATACGATATTGCCAAGCGTCCTGACCATAAGCATCCTGCGTCACTCCATAAGAACCAAACAAATTGGTTGATAAAACTGTTGTTTTACTTAGATTAAAATCCAGATTACTTCGGACGTTAACTCTCTGGAACCCATATCCAGGTTGATAAGTTTTACCATTATCAATTTTTTTGAGAATATCTCCTTCTTTCAAGAAATCAATTGACGTAAAATATTTTACCAAAGAAGTTCCCCCTGAAATATTTACACTAGCATTATATGACGTCGCAGCCTTTTTAATAAGTTCATCCTGCCAATCAACATTTGGATATCGCTCAGCTTCTGCCTGACTGGAGGGGGTCTTGTATTTATCAAGTTCAGAAACAGGGACGTAGCTATTCCATGATCCAGGCGAAACACCTAATTCATTTTCAATAGCCAAATCACGTATTCTAATCGCATCATAAGAATCATATTTGCTAGCCAATTTAGAAGGCACTTTTACAGTGGTATTGGCAGTAAAACGTATATCTGCTTTCCCTTCCTTCCCGCGTTTTGTTGTAATCAAAATAACACCATTGGCGCCTTTTACACCAAATACAGCAGTGGCGGATGCGTCTTTCAACACAGATATACTTTCAACAGAACCGATATCCACCGTGTTCATCGGTCTCTCAATTCCATCGACCAATACCAGCGGATCACTGTTGTTCCAGGTACTCTGGCCACGAATATAAATTTTGGGGTCTTCATGCCCGGGAGTACCCTGTGAGGCTACCGTAATCACACCTGGCAAAGTGCCTGTTAAAGCTGCTCCCAAGCTGGACACGCCACCTTTTTGTTCAAGTACATCACCTTTTACCTGTACAATGGATGCTACCACGCTTTCTTTTTTCTGGCTACCATAACCTACAACTACAATATCGGGCTGGCCCCGCATAATCGGTTTCAGAGTGACCTGAATATTGGTGGACTTATCTTTTAAATTTATTTCTTTAGTTTCAAATCCTACATAAGATATCACCAATATTATAGAGCGATTATCTACATTCAATGAAAAATCACCGTTTTCATTGGTCTGTGTCCCTATTTTTCCACCCTTTATAAAAATACTTGCTCCAACCAAAGGCCTGCCCTCTTCATCACTAATTCGGCCTTTAATTAAAATGGGCGGGGGCGGCTGTGGGTATTCAAAAGAGATATTGCTTCTATCCACCGGAGTTTCCCGTTTACCGGGCTCTTTTGCAATAACGATGGTTCCGTTGACAATGGAAAACTTAAAAGGCTTGTTAACAAAACACTCTTTAAGAACAGATTCTACTGTTTCATCTGTTGCTGTGATTGTAATAGTGCCAGCTTGCCGTATTTGCTTTGCATTATAAAAAAAATTGGTTCCGGTTTGCTTGTGAATTTCCCTGAATATTTTTTCAAAAGAAACATCTTTAAAAGTAAAAGAAACTCTTTGTGCTAATCCCTTTCCATTAGATTGAAATACAAAAAAAATGAGGAAAAATATTAAAAACTTCATAACAAGAAACAATTGTTTGGTTAAAAAGACTTTTTTATCTTTTTTAATAGTAATGACATTCATATTCTTGCAATTTTTAGAATTAAAAATTAAGTTCAAAGTTGTTCAATGGTTTTGTTGCTTAAAATCACACCGTGGATGGTTCTATTTACTGATATTTTATTTAATATTGGTGATACTTCATTTAATTATAATTTCAGGTTTTATGGATAAATAGAGTTTTTTCCTTTAAAGAATAATTCACCCCTGCACTTTTCAATATTTGCAGTACCTGCATAAGTGAGAGATTACGGTTTATAATACCAGAATAGGTTTCACCGTTAAACGATCCATTAATTTCCACTTGGATACCATACCATCTACCAAGTTGTCTCGCTACTGAATAAATGTCATCATCCCTAAAATCAAACATTCCTTTTTTCCAGGCTACCGCTCTATCCAGATCCGCATATTCAACATCAAGTTTTTCTGTCTTTTTATTTTGAACTGCCTGCTGAGATTCCTTCAGCAAGACCTTTCTTTTTTGTCCGTTACTTACTTTTACCGCCCCCTCAAGAAGCACTACATAAGAGGTATTTTCGTCAGGATAATCTTTAATGTCAAAATGCGTTCCCAGTACTTCTGTATTTATTTTACTTGCTGTTGTTACATTAAATTTTCGGGTTTTGCTTTTTGCAACTTCAAAATATGCCTCCCCCGAAATAGTGACCCTTCTCTCATCCTTAGCAAAACAAACAGGATAAGTGATGAAACTTTCGCTGTTAAGCCAGACCCTGGTGCTATCGCTTAACACAATTGCTACAATTTTACTTCCACGGGGATTGTATAATGTATTTGTAAAGGTTTTGCCCTTATCCGCCCGAAATACAATCTGCCCGGTTTTATTTTTTCCCACTTCAACACCATTCAATTTAAAAGAACTGTGAGCTTTAATACTTTCAACCATAACAATCCTGCCCTTATCCATTTTTATAAAGGCACCGGAGACAGTTGGGGATTTTATATCGTCTGACTGTATCACCAATGGCTTGTGGGAATTTTTATGGCTTTTGAAGAAATAGCCACCTAATAAAATTCCGGCGAAGGCTGCTGCAATAGTCCATTTCATCCATGTATGAATGCCGGATTTCATACCCTGGCTTCCTTTTTGCTGCTTACTTCTTTTCAATATCTCAGTCCAAGCATTTTTATCATCAAAAGAGTAAAACAATTTCAACTGTTCCGATGTGAAATCTTTATCAGTAAGTGATTTAAAGATTTTTTGATTATTTTCTGAGTCTTCTATCCACTCATCAAAAATTTCCTTTTCTGTTGTAGTAACTGAACCCTTCCGAAAAGCAATAATTATATTTATTATTTGTTCGCTGATATCCATAGAGTTCCTTTTCCGAATTCCTATAAAGCCATAATTATATTATTAAGGAATCTTTATTTAATTAAAGTAATATCCCAAATAAATAGGAATACGCATATTGTTGTCTTTAATGGAGAGGAATATCATCTATTAACCAGTTAATAATTAATAATCATAATTTATTCTAGCAACCATTATATCTCATTCGTTAAATGTGATCGTCCCCAGTTTCTTTCTAATATGACGTATTGTTTACCGTTTTAACTATTCCCTAACTTTTTATTTTTAGAATTTTTTTTCAGAAAAAAAGCATGGAGCTTATCAAAAAAGTTTAATATGTCATTTATACAATAGTTAATAAGATTATTACGAAACCAATAATTCCTTAATTAATTCCTTTGACATTTTTTGTTTAATGGTATGTATAGCCGCTGATTTTTGGTTTAGAACGGTTTGCTGGCTTATATTAAATTCATTTGCAATAGTAACTGTCCTTTTCCCCTGGAAAAAGATTGCCTTAAAAATATTTTTCCTTTGCTCGGGTAATTGTTCTATCTCTTCGTATATCGCCTGCAGTACACGGGCCATAATCATTTCATTAACATAAGAAGGCAATTCAGATATTTGAGTAATTTGGATATTTCGGACGTAATTATTTTTAGTATGCTGCTTTCGTATGTAGTCAATACATTTATTATGGGCAATTTTGTACAAAAGTGCTTTTGAGGCAACTTCTTGTTCCAGCTTTTTTGTCTGGTTTAAAAGACTGAGAAAAGTATCCATGGTGATATCCTCAGCTACGTCCTTGTCCTGGATGAGTTTAAAGGCAAAATAACATATTGCCCGGTAATGATTATCGTAAAGTTCTTTAATTGTCTGCAATCTTTCAATTTTCGAATAAGACATTTCCAAATTATTTTAATTCTTTAATAACTTTTTTAAAGCTTAATTCGTACAGTAATTTGACTTGCCAGTTTCTGCATTTTTGCAGCAAAGTTTTTTGATGGAATAAAACTTTCATTATTAAAGTATTTAATTTTTTAAATAAAAGATGGATATATCATTAATTATTAACTTTAATATCTAATTCTCACTCTTAAATTCGTATTTTAAAATCAGATATTTTTTACCAAAAGAAAGACCTCAAAAAAAAATGACTTTCTTTATTTTCCATTCCTAAAAAATAAGGTTTCTTATTTTCTAAAATCAGAGTAACAAAAAACTTAAACTTTATCATAAAGCAAGGCCTTCCTTTATCATTATCGCCGGCATTGCCGTTCGCCAAAACCCAACACACACATTCGAAATTCAGAATAATTAATAATTATCTAAGAATGCTTAACGCCGAAAAATAAATGAAATTGATTCTCACCTACGCCAAGCAACTTGTCGAAATTATAAGTGTCAAGTTTACGCTTGTTATACTAAGGTAGGCTATTTTTTTGAAATGCAGCCGAATACTTTAATAATTTTTAAGATTGTTGCCCGTTAAGTTATAATATCATATAAAAGGAATACCGAAGTTATTCCTTATTCATACTTTAGATTTACGACAATTCAATACATGCTAAAAAGGGAACTATTTTCCGTACAGCCTGCACTTTCTCAAATAACAGGACTAATAAATAATGCAAGTTTAATACCCATGACAGGTAGTTTGATGTCAATTGGTAATGCAAAAGATGTGATGCCTGAGAATATTTTATAAGCATGATTTATTGCATCATGAATAACGTTACGTCATTGGGAGAAGTACTGCAGGGTATTGCAGAATTGGAGATAAACTCAATTATTTAGGAATAACTTATAAGCACCCCGTAGAACTTTCAGTCTGTTTATCGCAATTCAAAAAAATCAAATATTTTGTCTTTTATATTTATTAGCATTTCTGAAAAAATAATAAGAACAATTTTATTTCCCGTGAATTGATTTTTTATTTTATCAACAATCATAGTCATCAAAATTTGCTTCTTCTTTTAATAAATTACTGTCCTTTGTATTACACGCTTTGCATTATCTTTGATCGAGGAATACTTTTTTCTCCCGGGTCAGAGCCGCCACATTGCGTTGGAAAAGACAGCTTCATTATATGTCAGATGTACAAATAAATATAGGGAGAATGGGGATGTTAGATTTTAAAATCAATTCAATAAAATCATAATTACCTTAAATCACCTTTC
>JBDTEK010000111.1:0-5353 GCA_039922575.1 Ginsengibacter sp. | reverse complement strand
ATATAATTTACAGAATAGTTGCCATAGGTGGTTGTACTAAGTCTTCCATCATTATTATATGTAAAATTATATACTATCCCTGAAGGAGCACTGACAGTAATAATCCGACAGTTTTTTTTCACATCAGTAGCGTTTTTTTTACATGCAGTAAATGTTGTACCCGCAAGAAACGCTGCTAATAATAGCGTGTATTTAATCTTTTCCATTTCACTTTTAGATTCATTATTAAAAATTTATTCGAAGTCAAACTTCCTTAATCATTATTCTGTCTTGAGAAGCCTAATTTGGTCACTACCATTATAAAACCAAATGCTTTTGATATCTGTATCAAAGACTTTTAATCCAGGACAGGACTTGCTATAGCGGCTCTTTGTGCAGTGCTCATCATAGGAAGTAAAAATCCTTTATCAGAAATTCTTACATCCAGTATATCACTTTTATTTTCGGAATTGCCAATTGCCAATACCACAGCATTGCTGATATTAATAATACCTCCATTTATTACCAGATTTACCTGGGCATCTATTCCAGTTGAAATATTTACAAAAAAAATTGCAGGGATTAATTTGATTAATAATTTTTTCATCATTATAAATTGATAATCATTGGAAGTTGCCAGGGTTGTTTTCAAAAAGATGATGGATCGAAATTAGTTGTCGTGATTAGTTATTTAAAGAGAAACAGAAAACCAACAATTTTATATCACGAATTAAAATTGAATAGTAAATATATTGACAGAGTTATCCCTTTTCAAACGGAAATGACCCCGCGGCGGAATTGATTGAGCAGTGGGAGGAATTATGAACTTATGTGGTTACGATAAAAATGAATATTGAATGCGGATTAGTTCACCATTTTCTTTTTTTTTAGATTTATCTATATTTTTCTCATAAAATAAATATGAATTACCAATATTTCTTTGTTTTCTGTAACAAACTTTCAGTTCTGACAACCTTCTGGTCGACCAGAAATCTTTATAAATTCCTGATACTAATGGTTAAATGAAAATCAATGCTATTCCTTTGTTTACTATGATCATTTATTTCAACGGAGCTTCCCAATCTTATTGTGTATCCTCATACAAAATTTTTCCATCAACCATTGTCAAAATACTTTTCGTTGCAGATAATCGCCCGGTTGGAATCTTAAATATATCCTGCGATAAAACGGCAAGATCTGCCAGCATGCCCGGCATTAATATGCCTTTTCTTTTTCTTTAAATTTTGCATAGGCATTATTTTTTGTGAAAGCAATTACAACCTTCACGCGGGTTAGATTTTCTGCAGTATCTGATTGCATGGAGGGGCAAATCATAATATCCCATCTATAAGGCAAAGGAATATTTATGAGTTAAACATAAGACTGCTATGCCTGGTGCTAAAAGCTAGTTTGTAGAAAAATAGTAAATTATTTTATTAGCAGCAATCGGCTATTAACGGTCATACTACAGGCAATGTGAAAACCTGGCGATGGGCTGGCATTTTATAATTTTCCGCCCGAAACAAAGCCGATTGAAAGACCAAAGTTGAAGGTAAAGGCAAATAGCTGATATTTGTTCGTTTGCTATGCTATTACGAATAGGCATATTGTGCGTTAGTATTTATAGATAAGAATATTATCCTTTCAGAGGAGGTCCAAGTATCTCAGAGTCGTATGTTTTATACAATGCCTGCAGTGCGGCCATGTCTGGCATTCCTTGCCCCGTAAGTAGTTTACCCATTTCTGCAAAATAATTTTCCATTCCTTTTCCAGGCAACATATTTACTAATAAGGTTCCTGATGTTTTGCCGTCATAAGTAAAGCAATGCTTCACGTTTCTTGGAATAAATAAGGTGTCCCCGTTTTGCAAAGAAAGAATTTCATCATCTACCTGAAACAGGAATTTTCCATTAAGTACACAAAAGAATTCATCAAAAGAATGATGAATGTGTAACGGAGGACCAAAGCCTTTTTCATTATTGCTACTGATAAAAACTGATAAACGGTCTTTTGTATCGCTGCTTAATAACTTAAAGTCAATAGGGGCATTTGCTACAACTACTTTTTCTTTATAACGCGTTTCCATCGCCTTTACTTTAAAAGCTTTTTTATGCGGTAAACTCTGTGAAAATGAAGGTATAGCAACACTTGTAGCAGCCAGCGCGGTCAAACTACTTTGAAGAAAATTACGACGTTTCATGATAGATTGTTTTGTTGTTGAATAATACAAAACAAAAGTATGGTTCAATTAAATCGTGCAGGTGGTATAAAATCCGCAACTTTCAGGCTATACCTAAAATTCTTTCCGGAGATTGAGCCTGAGCAGCCAGTAAGGAATGTGGAGTAACATTTGAAAACTGTTTGAAATCTTTTACCAAATGCTGATAATCGTGATAACCTGTTTCAACGGCTATTCTTAACCAATCCATCTTTGGGTTCTGATCTTTGAACTGGTAAGCATTGTAAAAACGATTGATGCGTGTAAAGAATTTTGGAGTAATACCGGTTAATTGAATAAATCTGCGTTCAAATTGGCTGATTGATAAACACGCAAGGCTGGCCATTTCTTCTACCGTGATAAAATCTGAGCTTTCTGTTATAAAGCGGGCAACTTTATCAATAGGATATAAATCTGTCTTTATATTTTGTATTCGTTTCCATAGGTATTCTTCTGCAATTTGAATGATATTTTCATAAGTAGTTGCATTTTGCATGTGTTCATTCGCCTTATGTATTTCCGGATTTAAAATAGCTTCCGCATCAATTCTTTCATCAACGAATTCTGTAAGCGGCAAACGTAAGAATTTTGATAAAGCTCCCGGATGAAAACCAATGGATAATAACATATAGTCGTGCGATACTCGAAAATCGAGTCGTGATGTAATTGAACCATTAACAGATATTTGAGGGAAAATTTTAGATACACCTGAATTTGGGTCATAAGTAGTAACAAAGCCTTTTATGTAAAAGACTAAGCATTGCAATGTGTTTGCTGGAAAAGGCTTTACAGGAGTAGGCGAATTTTTATCAAATACAAAATGCACTAACAAATAGTCTTTTATAAAAGATTGTAAATGGGGTGATGGTTGTATTGTTTTGTAAATCATGTTTAAGCAAGCTTCATGTTATCCCGAATTATTTCCAAAATTCTATCACGTACAACGGAAAGAATTGGGAAGAAATTGGCATTCTTAAATTTTCAGCCCCGAACCACGCCGACCAAAGTTGTCTGACGAAAAACAAAAAGTGAAGGTAAATACAAAAAGTCAATATTTGCCTTCCGACCTGTAGGTTGGCACGTCTGCTGGAAGTCAATAGATTCGGGACTGATATTGATTTGTAGCCGATCGTAATTCCATTTCCAGACTATTGCCGATCCTGTTACTTCTCCCCAATTACGGGAGCCAGAACGGTAGTAAACGAACAAATATTGTCGATTTCTCTTTTCCGGACCCCAATGAACCAGCCCTTTAATCTCTTTTATTTTTTACCAAATGAAAACTGCTCAATTATTACTCACCCTACCCTTTTCCTCTTCCGCACCTGTACTACGCTCCCTATTTCCCTTTAATTTTTCCTTACCAAATCTATGTGTGAACGTAAGTTTAAAGGTGGGCTGAGAGAAATAGACGTTTACATTAGAGACAAGGTTTTGTTCCGGTAAATTTGTGATGGCTATATATTTCATAGTACTTAGAATATCAGACGCGTTGAATTGTAAGGAGTTTTTTTCGCCAAGCTTTTTCTTTACTCCAATATCAAGTGTTCCAAAAGCTTTTTGTGCGGATATTCCCGACAGGGATTTCGATTGATAAAAGCCGGACAACTCAAGTGCAAATTTTTTCGGTAACCTAAACTGCTGACTTCCATAAATATTAATATTGGCGTAGCTTAACCTCACCGGCTCTTTTTTATAAATCGCGTTTACCTGTTGCCATGCACCTGTTATATTGAATTGCATCGTCCACCAGTCATTCATTTTAACAGGTAAAGAAATTATTGCCGAAATGGTTTTTTGATTCTCAAGATTCTGAGGTGTAAGAACTGTTTTGAGCGTAACCGAATCCGTTTCCGCTTGAAACCTCGTAATAGCATGATCTTCTATACTGTAAGAAACAGAAAATAAATACGATTTAAACATATAATCCCCCTTGATTGTATTAGTAATGGAAGGTTGCAACGCAGGATTACCTGTCAGCACGGTATGTGCATCAACATAATACGTAAACGATGCCAGGTCAGTAAAGGCCGGCCTGTTGATTCGGGTGTCAAATGAAAAATTAATTTTATTGTTTTCATCCAGAATATGCGACAGAAAAAGAGTTGGAAAAAGATTTCCATAATGACGGTCCACTATATTTTTTATTGTCTCAGTTCCCAGTTTTGAATTGGTGTATTCATACCGTAAACCCAACTTTGCTTCTGTCTTTTCATTGACATTTACATCAAAGGAAACATAAGCCGCTGAATAATTTTCGTTCAATTTATATTTTGCTGAAAGTGCCTCGTTCCTTATCCATAAATTTTGATTCAGCCTTTCAAAACTTACGTTATTTTTAAATCCTGAAATGGTTTGTTTAATACCACTTTCCACGCTTATTTTCTTACCAATTTTACTATTATAATCTAAGGCTCCAACCCAAAAATCAATAAGAGTCATTTTTCCGCTCCTGGTTGCCAGATCGTATATAAAATCTCCGGCGCCATCATAGTTAGAGGCAAAATAATTTACCGGTTGATTGTTTTTGTAATGGATATAATCAAGATTAAGGATGAGACTTTTATTTTCATTAAAATTATGGTTGGTATTTAAGTTAATTCCATAATTGGTCCAATCGTTCAATTCACGATTTGAATAAGTGGTCAACGTATCAAGTACTTTATTTTTGGATAATGAACTTTGATTCTGCTCAGTTTGTGTATAATGTCTTTTATTACCGGTAAGCAATATCCCTGCAACGGTTCGTTTATTAAGTTGGTAATCCAATCCCAGCCTGGCATTTAATTGAATAGTAATGCTGTTCCGGTCTAAATTAGCATATTGTTCAAAAACATTCCCCTCATTCTGGATTTTACTATAGCCCTCAACAACGAACGGCCCTTTTTTACGTGAAAAAGAAATATCGCCATAGAGATTCAGTTTGTCTTTTCGATGATTGAAATTGATGCCAGCAGCGGTTAACAATCCTTTGCCATATCCTGCGGTTATATTGTAGGATCCATTGGTGCCGACATTATTGTTTTCTTTCAGTACTATATTAATGTAGCCTGCATTTCCGGCGGCATCGAAGCTGGCCGGTGGCGTTGTGATCAACTCTATTTTTTCTATATTGCCTGAGCTCATACCCGATAACATATCTACTACAGCAGCTAC
>JBDTEK010000110.1:0-6704 GCA_039922575.1 Ginsengibacter sp. | reverse complement strand
ATTTTGCAATTTCAATTTTCCATTACATCTTTGCAGCAGTTCTTTGTGATTCACTTATCAAGAAAGGCAGAGGGATATGGCCCAATGACGCCTTAGCAACCTAAAATGTTTTCACAAACATTAAAAGGTGCTAAATCCATTCCGACAACAGTCGGAACAGATAAGACAGATTCAAGATTTGATTTAATTACGTTTGGCGTTTGCCAATAAAATATATTAACTCATCTGATTCTGTCAGGTGAGTTTTTTTATGCCCCAAACTTTTGGGAAGTGAAAAACTCATTTGACATTCATTGATGGTCTTCTGTTTTTTTGATAAAGGATTTATGAAGAGTAAAAAAATAAATTCATAAAATAAACAAAAATCAAAAATGAGCACAGCAACACAGCTTCTTCACAGCATTCCGGTTGACCCGTTAACCGGAGCAATTTCAGTCCCTATTTATCAGACTTCTACTTTTGTACAAGACGCCCCGGGCGAAAACAAAGGTTATGATTATGCCCGTACAGGAAATCCAACACGTGCCACCTTAGAAATGCTGGTAGCAAAATTGGAAAACGGGAGCACCGGAATCGCTTTTGGCAGTGGCCTTGCAGCAATTGATGCTGTAATAAAATTATTATCGGCAGGAGATGAGATTTTGGCGGTTGATGATATTTATGGAGGAGCTTTCAGACTATTTAAGCATATCTACGAAAAATTTGGTATTAAAGTAAATTATGTAGATACTACTAAAATTGAAAATGTTGTAGATGGTATTACGCCAAAAACAAAATTAATTTGGGTAGAAACGCCAACTAATCCAACACTTAAAATTTCTGACATAGCTTCTATCGCGGAAATAGCAAAAGCGAATAACTGCCTTTTCTGCGTGGACAACACTTTTGCATCGCCCGTATTACAACAGCCTTTGAACCTTGGCGCAGATATCGTAGTTCACAGTGCAACAAAATATTTAGCCGGACACAGCGATTTGATTGCAGGAGTTGTGGTAACTAAAGATGAAGATCTCGGTACAAAAATAAAATTTATACAAAATGCAAGTGGCGCTATTCTCGCCCCTTTTGATTGTTGGTTAGTAATTCGCGGATTGGAAACTTTGCATTTAAGAGTCAAACAACATTGTGAAAATGCACAAATAATCGCAGAGTTTTTAGAGCAGCAACCTGAAGTTGAAAAAGTTTTTTATCCCGGATTGACTTCGCATTTTAATCATGAAATTGCCAAAAAGCAATCGGGTGGCTATGGTGGTGTAGTAACATTTGCATTGAAAGAAGATACCATAGAAGCAGCTAAGACCTTTGTAACAAGTACCCATTATTTCAAACTTGCAGAAAGCCTTGGTGGAGTAAAATCTTTATTATGCCATCCTGCCACCATGACGCATAAATCAATTCCTGAAGAAATTAGAAAAGCGTCAGGAGTGTGTGATGGATTGATACGCTTATCTGTAGGCATTGAAGACTCGAAAGATTTAATAGATGATTTGAGAAATGCCCTGCAAAAAGTAAATGCAAAGAAAGTAGTTTTGCAAAATGCTGAATTGGTATAATGCTGATGAAGTATTAATGGTATTTAAAACAGGGAAGTTTTTTTGAAGGGTTTTGTAATTGAGGTGAGCTTACGGCAAAACCTTCCTGGTTTTTTTAAGTTTGTACCAATCAAAGTAAATTGCAAAAAAAAATTAAAATATAAAAATGGAACATCATAAAAAATTAGTATTAGGAATATTTGGCTTCGGCGTAGTGGGCGAGGGGCTTTACAAAGTACTCAATCAAACACCATCGCTCAATGCTTCTATAAAAAAGGTTTGTATAAAAAACATTGGTAAAAAAAGAAATGCGCCGGCAGAATTATTTACAAATGATAAATACGTGCTTCTCAACGATCCTGAAATAAATATCATTGTAGAATTAATTGACGATGCGGATGCTGCTTACGATATTGTTAATACTGCTTTTAAAAATGGCAAACATGTAGTGAGTGCCAACAAAAAGATGATAGCCGGCCATTTATCTGAATTGTTGGATATCCAAAAACAAACTGGTTTATCCTTTCTGTATGAGGCTGCGTGCTGCGCTTCTATACCTGTGATCCGCAACCTCGAAGAATATTATGATAATGATCTTTTACATTCTATAAATGCAGTAGTAAACGGATCTACTAATTTTATTCTGACAAGAATGTTTGAAGATAAACTTTCTTTTAAAAATGCTTTAATCCAGGCGCAGCAATTAGGTTTTGCAGAAAGCAATCCGGCCCTGGATGTTGAAGGGTTTGATGCTTTGAACAAATGGACATTTCTATTGACACATGCTTATGGCATCATAGCTAAAGAAAACGAACTTGTATTTACAGGAATACAGCATATCAATAGTGAAGATGCGGCAATGGCGGCAAAAAAAGACTGTGTAATTAAACTTGCAGCAAGTGCCAAAAAATTAAAAAATGGTAAAGTAGCCGCGTTTGTATTGCCGCAGTTTGTAAAGAAAAATGATCTGCTGGCTTTTGTAAAAGATGAATACAATGGTGTCATCATAGAAAGCTCCTTTGCTGATAAACAGTTCTTTTATGGTAAAGGTGCAGGCAGTTTCCCCACTGCTTCCGCAGTAATAAGTGATATTTCTGCATTGCGATATGATTACAAATACGAGTACAAAAAATTGTATCACCATTCGCCCAACCAATTAACCAATGATTTTTACGTAAAGGTTTACCTTGGATTTACCAATTGGGATCATGTAAAAAAAGAGGAATTTGAAAGCATTGAGGAATGGCATTCTAATGATCAGATAAATTATCTTATTGGCATTATTCATTTTGAAAAATTAGCAGAAAGTAATTGGTGGAAAAAAAATGAAGTATCACTAATCTTAACTTCCGATCCAATTATAGAATCTTTGGATGTAGTTAGGTTGAAAAAGAGGAGCCTTGAATTAGCAGGGTTTTCAGGTGGATATAGCCTGTCGTGATTTAAAAAAATTGTCTTTCAAAAGACTTTTGAGGTGAATATGGCAAAAAATAAAAGAAATAACGCGAAAAATCAGCATATCTCTCCTGAAAATTATATAAAAACAAGAGCAAGAAATTTACCGATTGGTAAATGTTATATTAGTGAAGATTGGCAGAGTAAAGGGTTGGTTACTATTTTGGTTTCCCGCATTCATTCAAACGGAAATTTTACTTTTGGTTTATTCCTGGTGGATTTGTATTGTCTTGGTGTAAAAGAAACATTTTTTGTTTTTAATGAATATGCAGAGTTTAATGAACTGTTGAAAGTGTTGAAAGAAGAAGAAGGAATGATAGAAGTTGAATACCCTTTGGCACACAATATTATTTATGGCGCAATTGAATACGCTGAAAATTTAGGTTTTAATCCATGCAAAGACTTCGATGTTACCCAATATATACTTGAGCAAGATGATGAGCAGGTTGAAATAATTGATGTGGAATTTGGACTGAAAGGAAAGCCTGCAATATTTATAGGAAAAGAAGAGCATCCACCGAACATTATCGCTACTTTGGAAAAAAGCGTAGGAAAGGGAAATTTTACAATTATTACCAATGGAAGTTTGGATGATAATGATGATGCCGAGGATGAAGATGATGCCGAGGATGAAGATGATAGGGATGTTGATAAGGAGGATGAGGATTGGGAGGAAGATGAGGACGATTTTTCAGAAGAGAATATGGCAGCCATAATTGGAGGTACAAAAAAGGGATCTGTACGAAACATTGCGCGGCTGGTATTCGCGGTGTATGAAAATACGGTTTCTGAAGTGAAACGAGCCGAAATGGATGAAATTTTAAATGATGTGGATACCTGGGAAATTGTTGACGAAGACGAAACTGATGATTCGGTATTTCTGAATAATGAAAACGAAACAAGGTATGAATTATTTTCAAAAAAAATAAAAAAGGATCCTGAAAAAACGATCCCTGAAATTGAGGAGTTAATTGCCAAAAATCCGGATGAATATTATTTCCATTGCTTATTGATACAGGCGTACGGGCTTCTGGAAGATGATGAAAGAAGTAATGAAAAAGTAGTTTCAACCTACATGAAGTTTCCTCAAAAAATATACGCTTTTACCAATTATATTATTTGCCAGAGTACTAAAAATAATTATACCGATTTAAAAAAATTGATAGGTAATGAATTTAATATTCATAAATTTTTTCCACATCGGCATAAATACTCTTTTGGTGAATTACTTGGTTTAGCCGGAGCCCTTCTTATTTATTTTAGCCTGGGATGTAAAGAAGATTATAAAGGAATTGCTTATGCAATGGCAATTAATGCATTTATATTTTATGGGGACAATAAAGAAAAAGCGAGACAAATATCATTATTTGCAATTAAAATGATGCTTGCTGAAATAGATAAAAAGGATGATTTTAAAGATAATGAATCAGCGGAGGAACAGCATTTATAAAGTAGTTAATTCTATCGCTATGGCGTGCCGTGCTGATGGTTTTGTACTAATAAATCACCGGGGAACTTTTCAAATAAATTGTATAAATTATTGTAGGAGGATATTTATTGTATTTTCAGTTATTCTTTTCGTTTCCTTCAATTAAATCTGCCAACTGCGCAGCTACTTCGCTACCAAGCGCCACGCCCATACCGCCGAGTCTGAAAACGCCAAAAACTCTGTTTGAAATTGGTTTTACCAGGGGGTATTTTGTTGGGCCAAATGCCATAATGCCGCTCCATCTGTATTCCACTGAAAAATGGAATCCGGGAATGACGATCTCCCTTAATTTATTTTCAAGGTCTGCTTGTATTGCTTCATTCAAACCAAAGCCTGTGGTGGTTTCTCCAACAAAATCGAGATTTCTTCCACCTCCCATAAGTACACGTCCGTCAATTTCCCTAAAATAATAATATCCTTTATCGAAGTGAAAAATACCTTTAAATTTTAGACCTTTAATGGGTTTTGTAACCAATACCTGTCCGCGACCCGGTTGCAGTTCTTCATCGGGTAATAATTGTTTGGTGAAAGCATTGGTACAGATTACCAAAACTTTCGCATCCAATTTGATCTTCCCATCTGTAAAAGGGATTTTAATTTCTACTGAAACAGAATCACTTTTTTCTTCAAAATTAATTACTTCGGATCCGGTTTTTATTTCAATGCCCTTCTGCAATGTAAGGTTAATCAATGCTCTCATCATTTTACCGGTATTAAGTTCTCCTTCACCTAAATTTTCTACCAATGATCTTGTATAATTTGTAGAGAATCCAAATTCCTGAATTTTAGTATTAGCTAATGCAAATGCCGGTTTCTTAGTAACAGGAAGTAGCAATTTATTGAGGTATTCAATGCGCTCCACAACATCAGGGCCATTCCCATTTATCAATTCATAACTTCCTCTTTCTGCATAGCCGATATTGGAATCGCCCAATCTTTTTCTCAATCTTTCTAATCCTTTTTTTCTCAACTCAAATAAACGAATTACTTCATCTTCCTTCATTGCTGTAAGATCATCGGATAATTCAGTAACGCTTCCCATGCATGCAAAGCCCGCATTACGGGTGCTGGCACCTGCCGGTAAAAAACCTCTTTCCAAAACCAAAACTGTTGACGCAGAAAATTTTTCTTTCAGTTCTATAGCAGTGCTCAGGCCCACAATGCCGGCGCCTATTATTATGTAGTCGTAATTAGTGAAACTTTCTTTTTCCCAATAACTAAAATTAATATTTCTTGTGTGTTGCATTAAAGAGATAAAATTTAATTTTTTTTAGAAAGATACTTCACAAAATCTTTAATCGTTTTGCGTTTTTAATCCCATCGAACCGAGATCTGCCAAAAGTTCTTCCCATGTTTTATCCTTCAAAGTTCCGGCGCCATAAAACTTTGATTGAAAATCTTTGGTAATAATTCTAAGTCCATCAGATCTTTTTTTTTGTGATTCTTTGCTTACTTCTTCTATTTCGTTTATGTTGAATTCTAATTTCTTCCAGGGAAAATAATGGTTGCGGATTATTATCAGATCGTTTTTTATTTCAAAAAAATTCATCTGCGCACCAAGAAAAAAATATATCAATAAAATAAATAAAACAGGTATCAATAAAACCCATTCTTTTCCAGGCTTTGCGTCAAATTTTAAAAAGAAAAAAATCGCAATACCAACGATCAGCAAAGTGTTGGCAGTAAAAAAAGCGTTTCCTGAGTATTTTTTATTAATAAATGAGTTCTTCAGATTGCTGCTATTTCCTTCTTTTATGAAATGCAGTTTATCGTTTAATTTTTGACTCACAAATGCCCTCATTTCAGCCATGTTTCGATACATGCCGCTCCATACTATCAAAGATTTCCCTTCTTCAAATTCTAATTTCATGGCTTCCAAAGATTGCCCAAAAATGTGCAGAATAGAATAATTTTCTTTTTTACTCAAAAACACATTTGAAACCTGATCCCATCCAAAAACAGACTTTTTAAAAAATCTTTTAATCGTAATGAAATTTTCATCAAAGGCAATAGATGGCGCTTTATAAAAAAAATGATACAAGATCAATAGGATGGCCACAGGAAGGATAATTACCCAAAAACTTTTAATTGTCTCCGGGTCTTTAGTTATCAGTTTAACGAATAACCCCAAGAATATAATTGGGAAAAAAAAGTGAATAAATAATTGAATTCTGCTGTATTTTGATGTTACCATTTTTGATTCTGAATAAAAACCGGGTTATCATTTT
>JBDTEK010000109.1:0-9859 GCA_039922575.1 Ginsengibacter sp. | reverse complement strand
GCCGCAAATAAAATACATTGATATGCCCGAAGATATCCGGAATACTTATCAATATTATACGCAGGCCACAATGGATAAAATTCAAGCTGCCGGCTATTCAGAGCGTTTTTATTCTCTGGAAGAAGGTGTAGATGATTACGTGAGAAATTATCTTTCTAAAAAAGGGTATTATTAATGATCATTTCTTAAAACTAATTTATTAGCAAATACATCAACCTTAGAAGAAAAGCTTTGAGAAACAGATATGGACCTTCTAACCTTCTTGCAGCCTAGCTTATCATAATAAGATAATAAAATTTCGGTAAATTATGTATTTGAGTTTTCTACTTAGGTTAACAACTCAAAAGACTGATTCCACTAAATATAAGGGTGATCCCCTTAAGAACTTTAATCAATGGCATTACCAGTAATTAAGCAAATACAAAGAAATTGTTTTTTTTTAAAGCAGAAGATCATAGTAAAATAATATAATAAACCGGGCACGTTTTTTTCTGTAAAAAAGATAAAATTCTTATTATGAGTAGTGCATTTGTAAGAGAAAGTGAAGAACAATGGTTGCATGAAATTTCACCCACTTTAAACGCTTTGATTGTTTATCTCACCAGGGAAAATAATGGTGTACGGGTGTATGAGCAAAAGCATTTTATAGACCCAAAAACATCCCGTGAAATTTTTTCTATGAGCAATGGATTGTCTTACGCAAAAGAAGATGATAAATGGATCGTTGTGTAAGATATAATTTTTATAATTTTCATTAAAATCTTCTTTTAGGGTAAATTTATCACCCTTTTTCTCGATTTTTCCCCAAAATGGCTTTATAACTTTTTGCGATAAAATAATAACTGTAAATTTGCACGACCTCAAGGATTTTCAGTTCCAATTTCTTTCCTCCGGTCACTTTTTTTAAAGTCGTTCAAATCAACCTCCTGTATTACTGTGGCTGTTTTGAATGGCATTTTTATTTTTAAAACAAATGTCAAAATAATGACCAAATACATCTTTGTTACCGGTGGTGTTACTTCATCTCTTGGTAAAGGAATTGTTGCCGCCTCCCTCGCAAAACTTTTGCAGGCAAGGGGTTTGAAGGTTACTATTCAAAAATTTGATCCTTATATTAATGTCGATCCGGGCACACTTAACCCTTATGAACATGGGGAGTGTTATGTCACTGAAGATGGTGCGGAAACTGATTTGGATCTTGGGCATTATGAAAGATTTTTAAACATTAATACGAGCCAGGCAAACAATGTAACTACCGGCCGCATTTATCAAACCGTTATTAACAGGGAAAGAGAGGGAGATTATTTAGGGAAAACCGTGCAGGTAGTGCCTCACATCACGGATGAAATAAAGCGTAGAATGATGCTGCTTGGAGAGAAAAATGAATATGACATTATTATTACTGAAATCGGCGGCACGGTTGGTGATATAGAAAGTCTTCCATTTATAGAAGCTGTCCGGCAGATTCAATGGGAACTTCCTGTAGCGGATTGCCTTGTAGTACATCTTACTCTCATACCTTATTTGAAAGCAGCTAAAGAGTTGAAGACAAAGCCTACTCAGCAAAGCGTGAAATTAATGAGCGCTAATGGAGTACATCCTGATATACTGGTATGCCGCACCGAACATCCGTTAAATGATGAAATAAAAAGAAAAATTGCGCTATTCTGTAATGTAAAAGTGGATTCTGTAATCGAATCTGCGGATGCTTCCACTATTTATGAAGTACCTATTTTAATGCTTCGTGAAAAATTGGATCTGATTGTACTTAAAAAATTGAACATCACAAATTATAAGGAGCCTGATCTTACAAAATGGAGAGGTTTTCTTGAAAAAGTAAAACATCCGGGTAAAAAAGTTACTATTGGCCTTATTGGAAAATATATTGAATTGCAGGATGCTTACAAATCAATTTTGGAATCATTTATACACGCAGGTGCAATGAACGATTGTAAAGTGCAGGTAATAAATGTACATAGTGAGTATATCACAGAGGAAAACGTAGATGAGAAACTAATTGGACTCGATGGATTATTAGTAGCTCCGGGTTTTGGATTCAGGGGAGTTGACGGAAAAATAATTGCTGTAAAATATGCGCGCGAAAACCATCTTCCATTCTTCGGTATTTGCCTCGGTATGCAAATGTCAGCGATTGAATTTGCCAGAAATGTTTTGGGGATTAAAGATGCTGATTCTACGGAAATGAATCCCGATACCTTGAATCCCGTGATAGATATGATGGAAGAACAAAAGAAAATTACCATTAAAGGAGGCACGATGCGATTAGGTTCTTATCCTTGCACAATAAAAGAAAACACCCTGGCTCACTTTATATATGGAACTACAGAAATAAATGAAAGGCACAGGCATCGCTGGGAGTTCAATAACAAATACCTGTCACAGTTTGAAAATGCCGGTATGATAGCCAGTGGCATTAATACTCAAACAGGGCTGGTAGAAATTATGGAAATTCCAACTCATCCGTTTTTTATAGGAGTACAATACCATCCTGAATTAAAAAGTACAGTAGAAAACCCTCAACCGATTTTTGTTCATTTTATAAACGCCGCAAGAAAATTCAGCGAAGCTGGTAAAGTAAAAAATGAATTGCAACGTGAATCGAGTAATTCTTAAAAGGATTTCATTGGCTTGGTGTAAAATATCACAACAAAATATTAACAGTCTGTTTTGTATGTTCATTAAACCGGGCGGCAAAGAGCTATGTCTATAATGTATCTTTGGCCACTTTTTTAATTAAAATTAAATGATGAAAAAATTACTCTTTGGATTTTTTATGCTTACAGGTTTTACTGTTTTTTCACAGTCTAATTCGCTTGGAAAAAGTGATGCGGATGCTAAGAAAATATTGGATAATGTAAGCGCTAAATTTAAGACATACAAATCTGTTACTGCAAATTTCACCCTTAAAATTGAAAATTCAGCGGGAAAAATACAAGGTACTAAATCGGGCGTGGTAAATATGAAAGGGTCAAAATACCGCGTAAATATCTCCGGGCAGGAAATTTATAGTGATGGCAATAATATATGGACGTTTGATAAATCGGCCAATGAAGTTCAGTTAACAAAATTTGACCCTTCTACGAATACCATAACACCTCAAAAGATGTTCACTAATTTTTATGATAAGGATTTTTTATACAAACTAAATAGCGAAAAAAAAGAGGGCAATAAAGTTATTCAGGAAATAGAATTGACGCCGGTAGATAAATCAAAAACGTTCTTTAAAGTTTTAGTTGATATTGATAAAAATTCTAAAAATATTGTTTCTACAAAAGTTTTTGAGAAAAATGGTAACCGGTATATTTACACTATCAATAGTATGAAAATAAACCCCAACCTACCAGAATCATTATTTGTTTTCAATGCTAAGAATCACTTGAATGTGGAAGTGGTAGATTTGAGGTAATCGAATGGATTGTCATTTCGACCGGTAAATATAAAATCCTATTTCCCCCATCTATACGTATCTATTTCTAAACCTGCCAAATCAATAATTCTGTCAACAACCGTATTTACCACCTCATCTATTGTTTTTGGATTGCTATAAAACGATGGGGTGGCCGGGCAAATGATTCCTCCGGATTGTGTTATTATTTCCATATTCCTGAGGTGGATTAAGCTATATGGCGTTTCTCTGACAACGCAAATTAATTTTCTTTTTTCTTTTAAAATCACATCTGCCGCACGTGAAATAAGATCATTAGAAACGCCGGATGCTATTCTGCCAATAGTACCCATACTACAAGGTACAATGATCATAATTTTAAAATTTGCAGATCCGGAAGCAAAGGGAGCCATAAAATCGTTCTTTTCATAGTAGGAGGTTTCATATTTATCGTAATCACTGTTTCCTAATTCTTTTTTCCAGACAAATTTGGCATTATCTGTGATTACTATCGCCAATTGAGACCATTGCGATTTGATCAAAAAAAGCTTATCTAATAAATTTCTTGCATAAATAGATCCACTTGCTCCAGTAATAGCGATTGCGATTTTATTCATAAAAAGCGTTAAATAATTAATTTTTTTTTGACAGGAATCAAATAAAAACAAATAAATCACGTTTATATACCATGGGCAAAAAGCCGGTGCTTATTTTATTGACCTGTTTCTTTGTTTTTAGCTTTGCCAAAGTTAGGCCAACTACAAAAGAAAAAATAAATTGGTTGACAATAGAAGAGCTAAACCTAAAATTAAACCAAGAACCGCGGCCTGTGTTCATTGATCTTTATACAGACTGGTGTTATTGGTGTAAGGTAATGGATAAAAAAACATATAATAACCCGAAGGTGACTGCTTATATTAACGATCATTTTTATGCATTAAAATTAAATGCTGAAACCAAGGATAATATAAAATGGAATAGTAAAGAATATAAATTTAATGTTTCAAATAAAGTAAATGATTTTGCGTTATATATAACTAATGGACAGATGGAGTTTCCAACAATGGTTATTTTCCCGGATGTTCAAAAAGTGCCGGCATCAATTCCGGGATTTATGGATCCAAAAGAAATAGAACCTATTTTAAAATATTTTGGAGAAGGAAAATATAACACGCAGAATTATGAAGAATTTTCAAAGACTTTTAAAAAAACATGGTGAGAGCCATACAAAAATATTAGAAGCTACGTAAGTAGTTTAAACTCGGTTTTTCATAGGATATTGGATTATAACAGGGGTGGATTTCCATCCGGCCCCTTTTTTTATTTTTTATAAAAAAATTCTTTTTTGATGCAACGTTTTGTCAATAAAGATGGTCTTGTTGGCAGTTATAGTTAAAGATTATAAAAATAGTAGCATAAGCTTTTAAAGATATTAAAGACTGCATAAGTAGTCTAAACTCGGTTTTTCATAGGATATTGGATTATAACAGGGGTGGATTTCAATCCGGCCCCTTTTTTATGTTTGTTACGAAAAAGTAATCTGGTATTGAAAATAAGATTCCTATATAATGAATGTATAGATGGAAAAAATAATAAGCAACCATCTTTAATAAATTTCCTACTTACTAATAGATTCTCAATGCTGAAGATTTTTAAATTGAACCATTGAGGAATTGAATTGTATTAAGATTTAATGGTTAAGATTTTTTTGATCTCCGGGCTTCTTTATAGTTGCCCGGTTTTTTATTAAATTTAAAAAGTCCATTTGATTTTTTTCAAATGGACTTCGTAAAAATATTTTTAATAATTATTCTCCTTTTAAGCCTGATCCGATGTGCGCCATATCAGGAATATCTTCTGCCTTATAATTTCCCGCATCTAATTTCTTTTTAGTTTCCTCGAATGCCTTTAAAGTCAGATCAGTATCTTCATCAGTATGCGCCGCAGTTGGTATTAACCTGAAAATAATTTGTCCCGGAGGTATTACCGGATACACTACTACAGAGCAAAAGATGTTGTAGTTTTCGCGAATGTCCATTACCATTCCTGTTGCTTCAGGCAGATCACCTTTCATATACACCGGCGTAACAGGACTGTTAGTATTTCCAATATCAAATCCTCTTTCTTTTAATCCGTTTTGAAGCCTGTTTACATTATGCCATAGTTTTTCCCTTAATTCAGGCATAGTCTTCAACATTTCCATCCTTTTCATCAAACCTTCCACCGCCATGACAGGCAAACTTTTGGCAAATATTTGTGAGCGTACATTATACCGGAGAAAATTAATTACGCTCTTAGACCCGGAAATAAAGGCACCTATGCTTCCCATACTTTTTACAAAAGTGCTGAAGTAAAGATCAACATCCTTCTGACAACCTTGCGCTTCGTCGGCACCCGCGCCTGTAGCACCCATTGAACCGAAACCATGCGCATCATCTATTAATATCCGGAAATTATAATCTCTTTTTAATGCAACTATTTCTTTTATTTTTCCCTGAGTGCCACTCATTCCAAAAACGCCTTCTGTAACTATAAGAATTCCACCACCTGTTTTTTCGGCCATTTTAGTTGCGCGTACCAGTTGTTTTTCACAATCAGCTACATCGTTATGTTTATATTTATATGTATAACCCATGTGTAGTCTTATTCCATCCACAAGGCATGCATGTGCTTCGGCATCATATACTATCACATCGTGCCGGTTTACCAGGGCATCTATACAACTCATCACGCCCTGGTATCCAAAATTGAGTATCATTGCATCTTCGCGGCTCACAAAATCAGCCAGTATCTTTTCAAGTTCTTCATGCAATTTAGTGTTTCCACTCATCATTCTGGATCCCATCGGGTTCCCAATGCCATATTTTTCAGCGGCAATTGTATCTACTTTCCTTATTTCAGGATGATTTACAAGACCTAAATAATTATTGAGGCTCCAGACCACTTTTTCTTTTCCTCTAAACATCATTCTACTTCCCAGTTCTCCCTCCAATATTGGGAATGCAAAATAACCATGCGCTCTTTCCAAATGCTGGCCAAGAGGTCCATGATCTTTCTCAAACTTTTCAAAAAGGTCTGTCATTAATTATTATTTTTCTGTTATTAATGAGCGCAAAAGTACTGCAAAGTGGCTAAAAATTTGTAAACTATTATTTTAAGTGGATTCATTGAGCTGTTTAATAAAAAGTGATTTTATCTTTTTTTCATTTTTTTTTTAATCAAAAATCAGTAAGCTGTTTTATTCATTCCTTTGCCCTTGGTTTTAAAAATATATATTGTTTCTCTAAACTTATCTTTACCAGAAAAAAAGGAAGAAATGATTAAAAAGTCTCTTATTTTGATGGCGCTATTTTTACCGGTAAATTTTCTATTAGCTCAGCCGGCGGCCAAAATCACAAAACCAAAGTTGGTTGTAGGGCTTGTTGTAGATCAAATGCGGTGGGATTATCTATATCGGTATTCTGCTCTTTATGGTCCAAATGGTTTTAAAAGGTTAATTAAAGATGGCTTCAGTTGCGACAACACTTTAATTCCTTATGTGCCTACTTATACTGCTCCGGGCCACACCTGTATTTACACAGGAAGCATTCCTTCAATAAATGGTATTGTTGGAAATGATTGGTATGACGCGTCCATTCAAAAGAATATGTATTGTACTGAAGATTCTTCTGTCTCTACGGTAGGGAGCTCTTCAGTTTTGGGAAAAATGAGTCCGCAAAATTTATTGGTTACAACCGTCACTGACGAATTAAGATTGAGTTCCAATTTCAAAAGTAAAGTAATTGGTATTTCATTGAAAGACAGGGGAGCTATTTTACCTGCTGGCCATGCAGCAAATGCGGCTTATTGGTTTGATGATACTAATGGAAGCTGGATCACCAGTTCTTATTACACCGATAAATTACCAGTATGGGTGGCAGATCAAAATGCAAAAAGATTTCCTGAGGAAGCAATGAAAAAAGATTGGAATACATTGCTGCCTATAGAAAAATATACCCAAAGTACAGGAGATAATAAATTGTATGAAGGAAATATCCCTGAAGAAACTTCTCCCACTTTCCCCCATCGGCTTTCGCAAATAAATAAAGCAAAATTTTCGGCGTTTAAATTTACGCCATTTGCATCCACTTACACATTTGATATGGCTAAAGAAGCGATAAAAAATGAAAAACTGGGGGCAGGAAATTTTACAGATATGATAACGGTAAGCATTTCTTCTACAGACTATATGGGACATACCTTCGGGCCAAATTCAATTGAAGCTGAGGATACTTACCTGCGGCTCGATAAGGATATTGCTGATTTCTTAGTTTATTTAGATAACAAAATCGGAAAAGGAAAATATTTGTTGTTTCTTACAGCAGATCATGGCGCTGAGCATGTGCCGGGATTTCTAAAAGAGAACAAATTACCTGCAGGAAATTATAGCTCTGCTTCTTTATCTGAAAATTTGACAAAAAGAATAGGTAATGTATTTGGATTAAAAAATACCATCGTAAAGGTTCAGAATAGCCAGGTATATATCAATTATAATGAAATAAAAAATGCCGGTAAAAATGCTTCTGATGTGGAGGAAGAAATAATCCATTTTTTAAATGAGCAGCCATTTATTGATTATGCTTTCAGGAGTAAAAATATTTCCACTGCATCTATTCCTTCTCCTATAAAACAAATGCTGATAAATGGATACAATTCAAAAAGAAGCGGGCAAATAGGTTACGTTACTAAATCCGGTTACATTTCAATGGGTAATACCGGTACCACACATGGGGCGTGGAATCCTTATGATGCCCATATTCCGTTGGTTTGGTTTGGAACTGACATCAAACCAGGTAAAACCAATCGTGAAACCTATATGACTGATATAGCGCCAACAATTTCTGCGTTACTTAATATACAGATGCCCAGTGGAAATGTAGGAAAAGTGATTCAAGAAGTGGTTAGATGAATATACATATTTGCACCAGTTCAGCGGTCGCTCTATTTTAAAAATAAAGGTTGCCAACTTTCTAAAAGTTGGCAACTTTTATTTTGATTGGCTAAGTTTATGATTCTGCAAAATATTTATGGAAATAAGGAATGGTTTCTATTCCTTTATTAAAGTTTACAATTCCATATTTTTCATTTGGCGAATGAAGATTGTCGCTATCTAAGCCAAAGCCCATAAAAATAATTTTGACTCCAAGTTCTTTTTCAAGAATAGAACAAATAGGGATGCTCCCGCCTCCCCGAACCGGAACCGGTATTTTTCCAAAAGTAGTTTCTACCGCTTTTGCTGCTGCTTTGTACCCTTTACTATCAATCGGAGTCATGTATGGTTCTCCGCCGTGGTGTTCAAAAGCTTTTACTGTTACGCTCTTTGGAGCTATAGAACTAAAATATTTGATTAGTATTTTAGTGATCTTTTCAGAGGATTGGTTAGGAACCAGCCTTGATGAAATTTTAGCTGTGGCTTTGGAAGGCAAAACTGTTTTCGCACCTTCACCTGTGTAGCCGCCCCAGATTCCATTTACTTCAAGAGTGGGGCGAATACCTGTGCGCTCATCAGTTGTATAGCCTTTTTCACCCCATAATTCATCAACACCTACTTCTTTTTTGTATTCGTCTTCATCATAAGGGGCCTTTGCCATTAATTCTCTTTCTTCTTTAGATGCTTCTGCCACATCATCATAAAATCCGGGAATAGTGATGTGATTATTCTCATCATGGCAACTTGCTATCATTTTAGCAAGAATGGTAATTGGATTAGCTACTGCACCACCATAAGTCCCGCTGTGCAAGTCATGATCTGCGCCGGTTACTTCTACTTCTATATAAGATAATCCGCGAACACCAATATCAAGAGAAGGATTTTCCATGCTTAGCATCGAACTATCGCTTATTAATATTACATCCGCTTTTAAAAGATCTGTATGTTCTCTTACAAATTTTCCCAGGTTTGGTGATCCAATTTCTTCTTCACCTTCTATAATAAATTTAATATTGGTGCACATCGTATTCGTTTTCACCATTGTTTCCAACGCTTTTATGTGCATATAAAACTGTCCTTTATCATCAGCAGATCCGCGTGCATATACTTTATTGTTTTTTATTACCGGTTCAAAAGGTGCGCTGTGCCAAAGTTCCAGCGGTTCAGCAGGCTGCACATCGTAGTGCCCATAAACAAGTACGGTAGGTTTATTTTTGTATATAATTTTTTCGGCATAGATAACAGGAAAACCATCCGTCTGCATAATTTCTGCTTTATCGGCGCCGGAGGACAATAAACTGTTTTTAACTGCTTCTGCGCATTTGGTCATGTCTTTTACATGTTCACTTTTGGCGCTCACCGATGGAATGCGTAGTAATTCCATCATCTCATTTAGAAATCTTTCTTTGTTTTTTTCCTGATATTCTTTCCATATTTCCATAATAGATTGATTGTATTTTTATTTTAGTAATTGAACGAATGTA